>NZ_JBYTCI010000005.1:0-45809 GCF_058790095.1 Terrabacter sp. FW104-15G4B
GAGTGGGGGTGGGTCCGCGGGGTGAGGTCTGCGGGTCAGCGGTCGCGAGTGGCGGGGCCGGAGGCCGTGACGGTGAAGGACGCCGGCGCCGTGAAGCCCTCGGCCTCGAAGGCCGCTGTGATCGCGGCCGCGACATCGTCGGCGTCGGACGCCCGGACGATGGCGATGCACGACCCGCCGAAGCCGCCACCGGTCATCCGTGCGCCCAGGGCGCCGCGCGACCGCGCCGTGGCCGTCGCGACGTCGAGCTCCTCGCAGGAGACCTCGTAGTCGTCGCGCAGCGAGGCGTGCGAGGCGTCGAAGAACCGGCCCACCTCGCCGAGGTCGCCGGCCTCGAGGGCCGAGACCGCGCGGCTCACCCGCTCGATCTCGGTGACGACGTGACGGACGCGGCGGCGCACCTCGTCGGAGTCGAGCCGCTCGAGCGCGGCATCGAGCGCTGCGGGGTCGATCTCGCGCAGCGTGTCGATGCCCAGCTCGTGCGCTGCCTTCTCGCAGGCATCGCGTCGTGCGGCGTACTGCCCGTCGACGAGGGAGTGCTCCGCCCTCGTGTCGGTGACGAGCAGGACGTAGCCCGCCGCGTCGAGGTCGAAGGGCACCTGCCGGGTCTCGCCGGAGCGGCAGTCGAGCAGCAGCGCCGACGCCTCGCCGCACAGCAGCGACGCGGACTGGTCCATGCCCCCGGTCGGGGCGCCGGCGATGTGGTTCTCCGCCTCGACGCAGCGTGCAGCCAGCCGGGCGCGACCTTCGGGCGAGCCCAGCAGGCCGAGGTCGAAGAGGTCGCTCGCCGCCGCGGCCACGGCGCACTCGAGGGCGGCGGAGCTGGACAGCCCTGCGCCGAAGGGCACCGTCGAGTCGATGAGCACATCCAGTCCGCCCACGGCGAGCCCGTCGCGGCGCAGCGCCCAGAGGACGCCCGCGACGTAGGAGCCCCAGCCTCCTGGGCGGTCCGCGGAGATCTCGTCGAGGTGCACCTCGACGACCCCCTCGAGCTGGGCCGACGCCATCCGGATGACGCCGTCGTCGCGACGGGCCACGGCGGCATACGTGCGTCGGGGCAGGGCGATGGGAAGGCAGAGCCCGCCGTTGTAGTCGGTGTGCTCGCCGATGAGATTGACCCGACCGGGCGCCGACCAGACGCCGGCCGGGGCGTGGCCGTAGGCGCGCTCGAAGCCGGCCGACACCGCCTCGACGAGCTCGGCGGGGGTGCGTTCGCTCACGGGGCGACCTCCCGCAGGCGGGCTGCGGCGCGCTCCGGGGCCACGTCGTTGACCCAGCCGCCGACACCGGACTCGGAGCCGGCGAGGAACTTCAGGCGCCCCGGGCCGCGCAGCACCGACATGAGCTGCAGGTGCAGGCGCGACACGTCACGCCCCGTCCGGGCCGGGGCCTGCTGCCAGGCCGCGATGTAGGGCAGCGTCACGGCCGAACCGTCCTCGTTGACGTAGTAGCGGTCGAGGCGCCCGAGCAGGTCGCGGTAGATGACGGCCAGCTCGTCGCGCTCCTCGTCGTCGAGGGCGACGAGGTCGGGCACGTCGCGGTGCGGGGCCAGGTGCACCTCGACCGGCCAGCGCGCCGCGAAGGGGACATATGCCGTCCAGTGCGTCCCCGAGACGACCACCCTCGAGCCGTCGGCCTGCTCGGCGGCGAGGATGTCGGCGCCGAGGAGGCGGCCCGTCCGCTCGTGATGGCGGCGGGCCGCCTCGAGCAGGGCCTTGGTGCGGTCGGGCACGTAGGGGTAGGCGTAGATCTGGCCGTGCGGGTGCGGCAGCGTCACGCCGATCTCGCGGCCGCGGTTCTCGAAGGCGAAGACGTGCTCGACCTCGGGCAGGGCGCCGAGGGTCTCGGTGCGCTGCGCCCACGTGTCGATGACGGTGCGCACCCGTTCGATCGGCAGGTCCTTGAACGACGACTCGTGGTCGCTCGTGAAGCAGACGACCTCACAGCGTCCGACGGCCGGGCGGGTGCCGAAGATGCCGCCCGGGTCAGGGGCGTCGGCGCCGACGGAGATGACGGCATACGACGGGAAACGGTTCTCGAAGACGACGACCTGGTAGTCGCGCTCGGGGATCTCGGACGGCACGGAGCCGTGCCCGGCGGGGCACAGGGGGCACTCGTCCTTGGGCGGCATGAAGGTGCGGTGCTGGCGGTGGGCGGCCACGGCCACCCAGTCGTCGACCAGCGCGTCGTGGCGCAGCTCGCCCGACAGCACGCGAGGCTCGACCGGACGTGGGTCCTCGGCGGTGCGCTCGGGGGTGCCCGGCTCGTCGACGTAGATGATCTCTCGCCCGTCCGCCAGGCGCCTCGAGGTGAACCTGGTCCGCGTGCGGCTGGGGGTGGAGCTGGACATCATGCCTCCACGATCTCGAGGGAGCCGACGCTCTCGCGCGCGGCCTCGCGCGCGCGCTCGGGGAAGGCGTTGTCGGTGACGAACAGGTCGACGTCGGTGAGGTCGGCGAAGGTGCTGAGGCCCACGGTGCCCCACTTGGAGGAGTCGGCGAGCAGGCACACGTGCCGCGCCGACCCGACGAGCGCCCGGTTGGTCTCGGACTCGACGATGTTCGGAGTGGTCAGCCCGGTGCGGTCGTCGACGCCGTGCGCGCCGAGGAAGAGCACGTCGACGTGCAGCGAGCGCAGGGCCGAGACGGCCACCGGCCCGACCAGCGCGTCCGAGGGCGTGCGGACGCCGCCGGTCAGAACGACGGTCTGCCCGGGAGTCCCGGACTCGTGCAGCAGCTGCGCGACGGGAACCGAGTTGGTGACGATGGTCAGCTGTGGGATGTCGCGGACGGCTCGCGCCAGCTCGTAGGTCGTGGTGCCCGCGGAGATGCCGATGGCGCTGCCCGCCTCGACGCGCTGCGCGGCGGCTCGGGCGATGGCCTGCTTCTGGGCGAGCTGGAGCATCGACTTGGCCGAGAAGCCGGGCTCCTCGCTGCTGCGCGTGCCCCCGAGGGCGAGGGCGCCGCCGTGGACGCGCTCGAGCAGCCCGTCCGTCGAGAGGCGTTCGATGTCGCGGCGGATCGTCATGTCGGAGACCCCGAGACGCTCCACGAGGTCGGACACCTTGACGGCACCCGACTCCTCGACGAGCTCGAGGATGACGGAGCGCCGCTGGCTCGCGAGCATCGTCACTCCTCCCTGATCACGGCCACGCCCCCCGGGGCGAGGCGGACGCTGCCGTCGACAGGGGTGTCCGCAACGAGGTCGTACCCACTGGTCGGGACGCGATGCTCGGTGTCCGTGTGGTTGAGCAGGAAGAGCCACGAGGTGGTGCCGTCGCTGCGTCGCGTGGTCTCCACGCCCCGCGGCAGGTCCTCGACGGTGGCCCGAACCGAACCGGCCGTCAGCACGTCGTCGAGCAGGGCGCCGAGGGTCGCGTCGTCGGGCAGCGTGCTGAGGTACCAAGCGGAGCCGGCACTGCCCTCGCCCGCCCGACGCGTGACCGCAGGACGGCCCGCGAGGGGGCCGGCGGCATACGTCGTCAGCACGTCGGTCCCGGACAGGGCGGTCACGTCCTCGCTCCACCACGTGCCGGTGCCCTCGGCGAGGCCGACCGTCTCGTCGGGGCCGAGCGGGAAGAACTCCTCGACGCGCACGCCGAGCAGGTCGCGGAAGGCGCCGGGGTAGCCACCGAGGCGGACGTGGTCGTGCTCGTCGCTGATGCCGGAGAAGTAGGTGACGACGACCTGGGCACCCGCCTCGGCCGCCGCGGCGACGGCTGCCGCGTGCTCGTCGGTGACGAGGTAGAGCTGCGGCACGACGACGAGGGCGTATGCCGTGAGGTCGGCCGAGGGGTGCACGACGTCCGCCGTGACCCCTCGGTCGTGCAGCAGGCGGTGGATGGTCGAGGCGGCCTCGAGGGCGTCGAGCTCGGAGCTCGGCATGCACGGTCCCTCGGCCGCCCAGATCGACTGGTAGTCGTGCAGGATCGCGACCCCGGACTCGACGCGGCTGCCGACGAGCTCGCCGAGGCGACCGGCGATGCGGCCGAGTTCTTCGACCTCGCGGAAGCGCGCGCTGTCCGGCCCGGCGTGCGGCACGACGGCGCTGTGGAACTTCTCCGAGCCGGCGCGGGACTGGCGCCACTGGAACCAGCCGATGGTGTCGGCGCCGCGGGCCACGTGCGCGAGCGCGTCACGAATCGTCTGGCCGAAGTCCTTGGCGTGGTTGGTCGGCTGCCAGTTGACGGCGCTCGTCGAGTGCTCCATGAGCATCCACGGCGCGCCGCCTGCGAGGCCGCGCGTGAGGTCCCCGCTGTAGGCGAGCTCGGCGCGGGGGTGCTCGAGCGCGTCGACGATGTAGTGGTCGGTGCTGACGACGTCGACGGTCGGCGTCCACTGCGAGTAGTCGAGGTGGCGGAAGTGCTTGAGCGTCATGAAGTTCGTCGTGATCGGCACGCCCGGCGAGAGCTCCTCGAGGACGGCGCGCTCGCCCCGCATGTGCTCGAGCAGCGCGTCGGAGCTGAAGCGCTTGTAGTCGAGCACGTGCGTCGGGTTGTTGAAGGTCGTCGAGCGGCGCGGGGGCAGGATCTGGTCCCAGTCGGTGTAGCGCTGGCTCCAGAAGGCCGTGCCCCACGCGTCGTTGAGGTCGTCGAGCATGGCGTAGCGGCGCCGCAGCCAGGTGCGGAAGTGCCTGGCGCAGTCATCGCAGTAGCAGGGCAGGTTGTGGCAGGCGTACTCGTTCGAGACGTGCCACATCGCCACGGCGGGGTGCTCGTGGTAGCGCGTCGCCAGCTGGCGCGTCAGCGCCAGGGCGTACTCACGGAAGACCTCCGACGTCGGACACCACGCCTGCCGGCTGCCTGGCCAGAGCGTGTGGCCGTCGACGTCGACCGGCAGGATCTCGGGGTGGGCGGTCGAGAGCCATGGCGGGGGAGTGGCGTTCGCGGTCGCGAGGTCGACGGCGATCCCGCCGGCATGGAGCTTGTCCAGAACGGTGTCGAGCCACTCGAACTCGTACTCGCCCTTGGCCGGTTCCAGCCAGCTCCACGAGAAGATGCCGAGGCTGACGAACGACACGTTGGCGCGCCGCATCAGCTCGATGTCCTCGTCCCAGACGGTGCGGGGCCACTGCTCGGGGTTGTAGTCGCCACCGAGTGCCAGGGTCTTCGTCGGCCATGAGCGCATGGCACACAGGGTGTCGCCTCGCTCGCCGGGATGTCAACATTTTCGAACATGCGACGCGGGTGAGACGAGCGACCGGTGGCTGCCGTCTCGGTGGGTGGACGCGGCCCGGCGCGGGGGCGTGTGGAGGCGGAGAAATGCGCCGTGTGCGTCACCAATCCCTTTACAACGGTGCAATTCCGAAGAGCAGCCCGCGGGAGAGGTTTCGGTTCGGTCGCAGACCTCTGTGGGTCTGCACGAATCCCTTGACACCAGGGTCAGGCGCCGACATCCTCTGTTTGTTGTTGGAGGTTTCTGGTGACGGATGTTCGACTCTGTCGCCTCGTCTCGACAACGAACCCGGCACAGCGTCAAAGGAGACCGCAATGACCCGTCCCACGAGCGAGGCCGAGTACCTGGCCCGCATGGTTCCCCCCTCCGTCCGCGGCGTCGACCGCCGGACCCTGTTGCGCGGCGCCCTGGGCGTCGGTGCACTCCTCGGGGCCGGCGGCCTCGCGGCCTGCGGCTCCAGCAGCAACAGCAGCAGCGGCGCCCCGACGGGCGCCGTCAGCGGCACGGTCACCGTCGGCTCCAACCAGTCGGATGCCGTGCCAAAAGCGGCCGTCAAGTCCTACATGGACGCCTTCGCCAAGGCGAACCCGGGCACCGATGTCAAGATCAACACGGTCGACCACAACTCCTTCCAGGAGAACATCAACAACTACCTGCAGGGCTCGCCCGACGACGTCTTCACCTGGTTCGCGGGCTACCGCATGCAGTTCTTCGCCGAGAAGGGCCTCGTCGGGGACATCTCCGACGTGTGGAAGAGCATCACGGGCATGAGCGACGCCCTGAAGAAGGCGTCCACCGGGGCCGACGGCAAGCAGTACTTCGTGCCGATCACCAACTACCCCTGGGCGGTCTTCTACCGTCCCAGCGTCTTCAAGGCGAAGGGCTACGAGGTCCCCAAGACGCTCGACGACCTCAACGCACTGGGCGCGCAGATGAAGAAGGACGGTCTTGTCCCGATCGCCTTCGGCGACAAGGACGGCTGGCCCGCGATGGGCACGTTCGACCAGATCAACATGCGCGTCAACGGCTACGACTTCCACATCAGCCTGATGGCCGGCAAGGAGTCGTGGACCGACCCCAAGGTGAAGAAGGTCTTCGACACCTGGGCCGGCATCCTCCCGCTGCACCAGGCCGACTCGCTCGGTCGCACCTGGCAGGAGGCGGCGCAGTCGCTCCAGCAGAAGAAGTCCGGCATGTACGTCCTCGGCTCGTTCCTCGCCCAGCAGTTCACCAAGGGCGCCGACCAGGAGGACCTCGACTTCTTCGGCTTCCCGGAGATCGACTCGACGATCGGCACGGACGCGGTCGAGGCCCCCATCGACGGCTACATGATGAGCGCCCGGCCCAAGAACGAGCCCGCCGCCAAGAAGCTGCTCCAGTACATCTCGCAGCCCGAGGCCCAGCTCCTCGCCCTCAAGGCCGACCCCAGCGTCATCGCGACGAACAGCACGGCTGACACGAGCGGCTACACGGCCCTCCAGAAGAAGTCGCTCGAGTTCATCAAGTCCGCCAAGTCGATCTCGCAGTTCATGGACCGCGACACCCGCCCGGACTTCGCCTCGACGGTCATGATCCCGGCGATCCAGTCCTTCATCAAGAACCCGAAGGACATCGACGGTCTCACGAACAGCATCGAGGCCCAGAAGAAGAGCATCTTCGGTTCCTGATCGAGAGGCGAGTCCCATGGCGGGCAAGCGCACGTACAAAGGCATCGACCAGCTCTCGGCCCGCGACAAGATCGTCGTGGCCCTGATGGTGGTCGTGCCGACCCTCCTGGTCACCTGGCTCGTCTGGCTCCCGGCGGTCGGCTCGGTCCTGCTCTCCTTCACCAACTGGGACGGGATCGGGCCGCTCTCCAGCATCAAGTCCGTCGGCCTGCAGAACTACAAAGACATCGCCACGATCTACCCGCCGTTCTGGCCGGCGATCCAGCACAACCTCATCTGGCTGGCGGTGTTCTTCTTCATCGCGACCCCGCTCGGGATCCTCTTCGCGGTCCTCGTCGACCGCGGCGTGGCGGGCACGCGCTTCTACCAGACGAGCATCTACCTGCCCGTGGTGCTGTCGCTGGCGCTGATCGGCTTCGTCTGGCAGCTCATCTACTCGCGCGACCAGGGCCTGCTCAACGCCATCACCGGTGGCACCACCGACTGGTACGGCGACCCGAGCGTCAACCTGTGGGCGGCCCTCGTCGCGGCGTCCTGGCGGCACGCCGGCTACATCATGCTGCTCTACCTGGCCGGCCTCAAGGGCGTCGACCCGTCGCTGCGCGAGGCGGCGAAGATCGACGGTGCCAGCGAGACGACAACCTTCTTCCGTGTCGTCTTCCCGGTCATGCGCCCGATCAACATCATCGTCCTGGTCGTCACCTTCATCGAGTCGCTGCGTGCCTTCGACCTCGTGTGGGTGATCAACAAGGGCCGCAACGGGCTCGAGCTCATCTCGACGCTGGTGACGCAGAACGTCGTCGGTGAGGCGAGCCGCATCGGCTTCGGCTCGGCCCTGGCGACGATCATGCTGGCGATCTCGAGCGTGCTCGTCTTCATCTACCTGCGCATCGCCATGAAGGAGGACTGACATGTCCGTCACCGCCGACCCGGTGCAGGAGCAGACGACGGCGCTGCTCAAACCGCGCGAAGGAGGTGTGAGGTCCGGGCGCCGCTGGTTCCTGCCGCTCGTGCTCTCGCTCATCTCGCTCATCTGGCTCTTCCCGCTGCTGCTCGCGCTCGTCAACTCCTTCCGTGACTACGGCTACACGTCGACGCACGGCTACGTCTCCTGGGGCGGCTTCACGCTCGACAACTACAAGAACGCCTGGGACCAGGGCGACTTCGGCCTGCACTTCTGGAACTCCTTTCTCATCACCGTCCCCGCCGTGCTGCTGACGCTCTTCCTCTCCGCCTGCGTCGCGTTCGTCGTCGCGCGCTTCTCTTGGCGGATCAACATCGCCCTGCTGGGCTTCTTCCTGGCCGCCAACCTGCTGCCGCCCCAGGCTCTGCTCATCCCGGTCTACCGGATGTTCCGGGCGATCGAGGTGCCGTTCTGGTTCAGCGAGTCCGGCACGCTGCTCAACAGCTTCCAGGGCCTGATCCTCGTCAACGTCGCCTTCCAGACGGGCTTCTGCGCCTTCGTGCTGAGCAACTACATGAAAGCGCTGCCGAAGGAGCTCTACGAGTCGGCCGTGATCGACGGGGCGAGCGTGCTGCGGCAGTTCTGGCAGATCACCCTGCCGCTCTGCCGTCCGGCCCTCGCTGCGCTCGCGGTGCTGCAGACGACGTGGATCTACAACGAGTTCTTCTGGGCCACGGTGCTGTTCCAGCAGGGCGACAAGTATCCGGTGACGAGCTCGATCAACAACCTGCGCGGCCAGTTCTTCACGGACAACAACCTGGTGGCAGCGGGATCGGTGATCATCGCCGTCCCCACGCTGGTCATCTTCTTCGTGCTCCAACGACACTTCGTCGCCGGCCTGACGCTCGGCGCGACCAAGGGATGACGTGACCGACCTCACCAACCCGTCCGACCAGTCCACCAGCTCCACGATCCACCTCGAGTCCGCGGGTACCGCGCTCGTGCTCGAGCCGAGCCCCGGCGGCTCGGCCCTGCCCGAGGTGGTGCACTGGGGTCCCGCGCTCGAGGGTGGCGCGAGCACGTATGCCGCACTGTCCGCGGTCACGACGGCGCCGGTCCCGCCGAGCGCTCTCGACCGGCCGTGGCCTCTGACGGTCCTGCCCGGCGAGGCGGACGGCTGGTCGGGCACGCCCGGCTGGGCCGGTCACCGCGCCGGCGCGGCCGGGGCCGTCCGGTGGCGCGACGTGAGCTGCGAGGTGTCCGGCGGCGCGGTCGTGACGCAGGCGAGCACGGCGGACGGCATACGCCTTCAGCTGCGCCACACCCTCGACGACCACGGCGTGCTCCGCGTCGACGCGTCGGTGACCAACACCGGCGACGACGCCGCACCCCTCGACGTGTCCGCGCTGCGGGCGATCCTGCCGCTGCCCGTGCGCGCCGACGAGGTGCTCGACCTCACCGGGCGCTGGTGCCGCGAGCGCTCGCCGCAGCGCAGCCGCCTCGACCACGGCACGCACCTGCGGGCGTCTCGGCGCGGGCGCACCGGCCACGACGCGACCCTCCTGCTCATGGCTGGGACCCGCGGGTTCGACTGGCGCAGTGGGGAAGTCTGGGCTGTGCACACCGCATGGAGCGGCAACCACGAGCACCTCGTCGAGTCGCTGCCCGAGGGCGCCGGGCGCCACCACGCCGTTCTCGGCGGCGGCGAGCTGCTCTCCTCCGGCGAGGTCCGCCTCGCGCCGGGGGAGGCGTATGCCGCCCCGACGGTTGTCTTCGTCCACTCCACCGAGGGTCTCGACGGGCTGTCGCGTCGCCTGCACCGGAGCCTGCGCGCCCGCGCCGGGCACCCGTCGCGCCCGCGTCCGGTCGTGCTCAACACGTGGGAGGCCGTCTACTTCGAGACGGACCTCGACCACCTGAAGGCCTTGGCCGAGACGGCGGCCCGCATCGGCGTCGAGCGCTTCGTCCTCGACGACGGGTGGTTCGGCGCCCGGCGCAACGACCGCGCCGGCCTCGGCGACTGGGTCGTCTCGAGCGACGTGTGGCCCGAGGGCATGGCGCCGCTCGTCGACCACGTCAAGGGCCTGGGCCTCGAGTTCGGGCTCTGGTTCGAGCCCGAGATGGTCAACGAGGACAGCGACCTCGTGCGCGAGCACCCCGAGTGGGTGCTGCGACCGGCCGCCGGCTCACCGCGCGACTGGCGGTTCCAGCAGCTGCTCGACCTGACCCACGACGACGCACGCGAGCAGCTGCTCGAGCGGATCAGCGGGCTCGTGTCCGAGTACGCCATCGACTACATCAAGTGGGACCACAACCGCGACCTCCTCGAGGCCGTGCACACCGTCGACGCCCCGACCGGCCGTCTCGTCGACGCCCCCGCCGTCCACGCGCACACGCTCGCCTTCTACCGCCTCCTCGACGACCTGCGGGCGCGACACCCGCGCCTCGAGATCGAGTCGTGCAGCAGCGGCGGCGCGCGCGTCGACCTCGCGGTGCTCGACCGCACCGACCGCATCTGGACGAGCGACTGCAACGACGCCCTCGAGCGCGCCGGCATCCAGCGGTGGACGAGCCTGCTCGTGCCGCCGGAGCTGATGGGCACGCACGTCGGGCCGCCGACCGCACACACGACGCACCGCACCGTCGACCTCGGCTTCCGCACCCTCATGGCGCTGCAGGGCCACGCCGGCCTGGAGTGGGACATCACGACCTGCACCGACGAGGAGCTCGAGTCCCTGACGGGCTGGACGGCGCTCGCGCGCGAGCTGCGACCGCTGCTGCACAGCGGCGACCTCGTGCGCTCCGAGAGCCCCGACGGGACCGTCCTCGTGACGGGCACCGTCGACGCCGACCGCAGGCACGCGGCATACACCGTCGCTCGTCTCGTGACGGGTCGCGACGCCGTGACGGGGCCGCTGCCCCTGCCCGGTCTCGACCCGAGCCGGTCGTATGCCGTCCGCGTCCGTCCCGAGGCCGGACTTCCCGCCGTCGTGCAGCACGCGGCGCCCGGGTGGTGGGACGCAGCCCTCGGCGACGACGGGCTCGTCGTGCCCGGCGCCGTGCTGGCGACCGTGGGCCTGCCGGTGCCGGTCATCGGTCCGGCCCAGGGCTACCTCCTCGACGTCCGCGCCCTCTGACCCGGCCCCTCCAACCGTCAGGAGGCCGAGGAATCTCGGCAGTCGCGGCAGGTGCCGAGGAGGGCCGCGTGGCCGGTGTCGACGACGAAGCCGAGGTCCTGACGCAGGCGCGCCGCCACCTCGTCGAACGCGTCCGGCGGCACGTCGAACACGCGCCCGCAGTCGTGACACTGCACATGTGCGTGCGCGTGACGGTGCTCGGGCTTCGGCTCGGTGAGGTGGTAGACCGTCGCGGACCCGCCGAGGTGCACGTGCGAGAGCATGCCGGTCTCCACAAGCGAGGTGAGGGTGCGGTAGACGGTGGCGCGGTGGACCGACGGCTCGGCCTGCCCGACGCGGGCCCCGATCTGCTCGGCCGTCAGGTGCTCGTGCGCCCGGTCGGCCGCGTCGACGACCCGCAGGACGGCATACCTCGCCGGCGTGACGCGCTCTCCGGCGGAGCGCAGTTGTTCGACGGCCCTCGCCACGTGGGGGCTCTCCGGGGCGGCATCGGCAGAGGCTGGCACGCCTCCATTATCGGCAGTGGCAGACTCTCCCCGTGCGCGCCCTCACCAAGCTGACCGCAGGCCCCGGCCTCACGCTCGTCGACCGCCCGGAGCCCGAGTGCGGGCCGGCCGACGTCAAGATCCGCGTCCTGCGCGCCGGCATCTGCGGCACCGACCTGCACCTCGCCGGTTGGGACGACTGGGCCCAGGCGACGGTCAAGCCGCCGCTCGTCATCGGGCACGAGTTCTACGGCGAGGTCGTCGAGGTGGGCGAGGACGTCATGGGCGTCGCCGTCGGTGACCGCGCCTCGGGCGAGGGGCACATCGTTTGCGGCCGCTGCCGCAACTGCCGTGCCGGCCGCCGCCATCTCTGCATCCGCACCGAGGGAATCGGCGTCAACCGTGACGGCGCCTTCGCCGACTTCGTCGTCATGCCGGCGAGCAACGCCTGGGTGCAGCCGGCCGGCCTCGACCCGGACCTCGGCGCCGTCTTCGACCCCCTCGGCAACGCGACCCACACCGCGCTGCAGTGGCCGATGGTCGGCGAGGACGTCGTCATCACGGGCGCGGGCCCGATCGGCGTCATGGCCGCCGCGATCGCGCGGCACGCCGGCGCCCGCTACGTCGTCGTGACCGACGCCAGCGACTACCGCCTCGCGCTCGCCGAGCACGCCGGAGCGGACCTCACCATCAACGTCACCCGTGAGAGCCTCGCCGACGCGCAGGCCCACCTGGGGATGAAGGAGGGCTTCGACATCGGCCTCGAGATGTCGGGAGCCGCGCCCGCGGTGAGCGACCTCATCGCCAACATGAACCACGGCGGGCGCATCGCGCTGCTCGGGCTGCCGCACCAGTCCTACGACCTCGACTGGGGCAAGGTGATCACCCACATGATCACGCTCAAGGGCATCTACGGCCGCGAGATGTACGACACGTGGTACGCCATGTCGCAGATGATCGCGACCTCCGAGCGCTTTCGGTCGGCCGTCTCGCAGGTCATCACGCACCGCTTCCCCGCCGAGCAGTGGGAGGAGGCCTTCGAGACCGCGCGGTCCGGCCAGTGCGGCAAGGTCGTCCTCGACTGGAGCTGAAGGACTTTCGTATGCCGTCCCCTCCCGACTCGAGTGCCCGTCCCCGCCCGCTCGTGCTGCTGCACGGGCTCGGCCAGTCGCCGATCGCGTGGCAGGACTTCGTGTCGGCCTACGGCGCCGGCCGCCCGATGACGGCGCCCTGGATGAAGGGCCTCAAGCCCAAGGACCCGGTCGGCTTCGACCTCGGGGCCGCGGCATCCGGCGTCGCCGACGAGCTGGAGCTGCAGGGCGTGCGCCAGGCCGACTTCGTCGGGGTCTCGGTCGGTGGGAGTGTCGCGCTGCGGCTCGCCGTCGAGCGGCCCGAGCTCGTCGGGCGTCTCGTCCTCGGAGGCGCGCTCGTGCGACCGAGCAAGGGCGCCCTGCGCCTGCAACGCCTTGCGATGCGGCTCGTGCCGGAGGGCAAGCTCGTCGACGCCGGGGTGTCGCGGCCCCGGATGCTGGCGGTTCTCGACGCCCTCAGGGGCTTCGACGGCACCGAGTCGTTGCGCACCATCACCGCGCCCGTGCTCGTCGTCGCCGGCTCGAGGGACAAGACGGGACTCGCTGCAGCGCAGGAGCTCTCGCAGCACCTGCCGTCCGCGCGCCTGCAGGTCATCGACGGCGCCGGGCCGCTGCTCAACACGGAGTCGGCCCCGCAGCTCGCCGACCTCGTCCACGCGTTCCTCGAGGAGCCCGCGCCGTGAGCGAGGAGGCCGGCCGGGATATCAGCGCCGACGTCAACGCGAACGACGTCGTCGCGTTCGCCGTCGAGGTGCTCGCCCTGGTGCTGCTGGCGATGTGGGGTGCCCGGCTCGGCTCCACGACGGCCACCCACGTCGCGGGCGGCGTCCTCGTGCCGCTGGTCGCCGCCGTCCTGTGGGGGCTCTTCGCGGCGCCGCGTGCTGTCATCCGGAAGCCGGTGCTCGCCATCGCCACCAAGTCCGTGGTGCTGGGCGGTGCCGCCCTCGTGTCCCTCGTGGTGCTGCCGCCGGCCTGGGCCGTCGTGGTCACCGTCATCGTCGTCGTCAACACGCTGCTGACGTGGGTCGGACCGTTCGCGCACCGGGCGCGCCCGCCCCAGGTGTCCTAGGGTCGGGACGGTGGCCGGACCCGCGCTCGCCCTCGTGACCGTGCTCGGCGTCATCGTCCTGACGCCCGTCGCCGACCGGATCCGCGTGCCGCAGCCGGTGCTGCTCACCATCTTCGGGCTGGCCATCGCGCTGGTGGTGCCGGCCAACCCGCTGACCTTCGACCCCACCCTGATCCTGCCGGTGGTCCTGCCGCCCCTGCTCTTCGCGGCCACCCAGCGCACCACCGTCAACGAGTTCCGCGAGCACGCCAGGCCGGTCTTCGTCCTCGCCGTCGGGCTGACGCTCGCGACAGTCGTCGTCGTCGCGGTGGTCTCCCATGCCGTCGGCCTCCCGTGGTCGGTCGCCTGGGTGCTCGGTGCGATCGTTTCGCCGCCTGACCCGGTCGCTGCGACGGCCGTCGCCCGCCGGCTGAGACTGCCGCACCGGCTCGTCACCATCCTCGAGGGCGAGGGGATGTTCAACGACGCGACGGCGCTCGTGGCATACAAGGTGGCCATCGTCGCCGCCGTGACCGGTGACATCACGGGCGGCGACATCGCCCTGGAGCTCGTGGAGGCCGTCGTCCTCGGCGTGCTCGTCGGCTTCGTCCTCGGCTACCTGTCGCGGCTCGTGCTGGCCCGGATCCACGACGGTGCCGCGGAGACGACGGTGACCGTCCTCGTGCCGTTCCTCGCCTACGTCGGCGCCGAGCACGTCAACGGCTCGGGCGTCCTCGCGGTGCTCGTGCTGGGGCTGTACCTGCGCACGTACGCCCACGACGCCACGACATCGGGCGGCTGGCTGCTCGGACGTGCCGTGTGGTCCTACGCCGACTTCCTCATCACGAGCCTGGTGTTCGCGCTCCTCGGCTTCGAGCTCGTGGCCGTGATCAGGTCCACCTCGACAGGCACCGACACGATGGTCCTGGCGCTGCTCGTCGTCGTCGCGCTCGTGGTCTTCCGCGGGGTCTGGATCTACCCCGCGGGCTGGCTCGCGCGACGACAGGCCCGGCGCCAGGACGTCCCGGTCCCGACCGGCTGGCGCGAGTCCACCGTCGTCGCGTGGGCCGGGATGCGAGGCGTGGTGACCGTCGCGACGGCCGTGGCCCTGCCGATGGCGGTCGAGAACGGTGACCCGCTGCCCAACCGAGACGAGGTGGTGACCGTGGCACTCGTCGTCGTCCTGGTGACCCTCGTGGTGCAGGGGCTCACGCTCACGCCGCTCACGAGGTGGCTCGGGGTCGGCAGCGACGTGGACGAGACCGCCGAGATCTCCGACCTGCGCCTGCGGGCCACCGCGGCCGGGCTCAAACAGGTCAGGGAGGAGCTGCCCGACCTCGACGAGGACGTCCGCCGTGCTGCCATCGCACAGTACGAGGGCTACCTCGCAGCGCAGGAGGCAGTGCGCGAGGCTCGATCGGGCGACGACGAGCGCGGTGGGGAGCTCGAGGCCGTCCTGCGCCGGGCCAGCGACGTGGAGCGGCAGCTCGTCCTCGACGCCCGCCGCCGTGGCCTCGTCAGTGCCGCCAGCGCCGACGAGGTCCTGCGCGACATCGAGAACCGCGCCCTGCGGGACTTCGACTAGGACGGCCGGTTGGACGCGGAGGTGCATGCCTTCGTCAACGACCTGGAGCGCGACGTGGGCACCTCCCTCTGCGGCCGGCGGCTCTACGAGACGATGGTCCACTGGAGACGGCTCCGACGGCCGAGCCCGAGGTGGACATCGCGCACGACTACGCCCGCATCTGGCAGGCGGCCGACAAGGTCGTCTACTCGCGCACCCTCGACACGGTGTCGAGCGAGCGGACCACCCTCGAGCGTGACTTCACCGCCGCTTCGCCGGCGGCACCACCTACGCGAGGTATGCCGTCACGCGGTGACCGCGCCCCCGGCGGGCTCGTCGGGGCTGACGAGGCCGGGGCAGGCCGATCAGGAGGACCGGCTGTGCTGCCAGGCGCTCCACCGGGTGACGGCGACGCGGAGCAGTGGGCCGGCCGGCCGGTTCGACACGTACTGCGGGTACTTCGCGGCCAGGGCGTCGAGGGCGTGCGCGGCATCGGGGCTGCCCACTTCGACGACCTCGGCCGTCCCGTCGGCGCGGACCCACCACAGCTGCGTCCAGTCGTCGTCGTAGTGGTCGACGAGCAGGCTCACGTGCGGGTTGCTCGCGACGTTGGCCAGCCGCTTCAGGGCCCGGGTCGTCTTGGGCTTGCCGTCGACGGCGCTCCAGACCACCTCGCCGAGCAGCACGAAGACGATCGGGACGAGGTGCGGACTCCCGTCGGCGTCGGCCGTCGCGAGCCGCGCCACGCGCGCCTGCCCGAAGCGATCCTGCGGGTCGTCGTCCATCCCGGCGAGCCTAGGCGCTCTCCCGCGCTCGTGCGGTCGTGCCGAGCGGGAACCTCAGGCGGTGACGGTGATCTCGTGGATCTCGTCGGCGGGATGACCCGTCCGCTCGTGGATCCGCTTCACGGCATCGGCGCTCGGGCCCTCGGACAGGCAGAAGACGTGGCCGCTCATGGGGTCGGCCCAGGCCTTCTTGAAGGTCACCCCCTCGTCGTCCTGGATGTCCACGTCGGCCTGGTGGGCTTCCATGAGCGCCTCCGAGGTCACTCCCGGCATGTTGGTGTGCACGTCCATGAACTCAGGCATGGTGTCGCCTCGCTCGGTCGGTCGATCCCCTGACGGAGCCACGCTACGCCGGGGCCGTGCTGCCCGTGGGCGCTTCGCGTGCAGACCCGGACGGGCGCCGTGGTTGCATGGGGCATGGCCAGCCACGACGCCCAGCTCGTCCGCACCCCCGACGGTCGAGACCTCGAGGTCCTCGTCACCGGGCCCGCCGACGGCCTCCCTCTCGTCTTCCACCACGGCACGCCCCAGGCCGCGGTGCCGTTCGGCATCCTCGAGCGCCCGGCGGCGGAGCGCGGCCTGCGCACGATCACGTACTCGCGTCCGGGATACGGCCGTTCCACGAGGCGGTCCGACGGCGCCACGACTGCCACGGTGGCCGACGACGCGTCTGACACGGCGCTCGTGCTGGACGCGCTCGCTCTCGGTGAGTTCGTCTCACTCGGCTGGTCCGGCGGAGGCCCCCGGGCGCTCGCCTGTGCGGCACTGCTCCCCGGGCGCTGCCTGGCCGCCACCTCTGGCGTCGGCATCGCCCCACCGGATGCCGAGGGGCTGGACCTCACCGCGGGGATGGGCCCGGAGAACGTGGCCGAGTTCGCGGCGGCGGCGCAGGGCATCGAGGCGCTGACGGCCTTCCTCGAGGAGCACGGCACGCCGCTGTTCTCTGCGTCGGCGGACGACATCGCCCGCGAGATGGGCGGCCTGCTGCCCCCGGTCGACCAGGCGGCGATGACGGGCGAGCTCGCCGAGTACCTCTCGGCATCGTCCCGTCACGCCGGGGCGCAGGGCATCGTCGGGTGGCGCGACGACGATCTCACGCTCATCCGCCCGTGGGGCTTCGACCTCGCCGCGATCCAGGTGCCGACGGCCGTGTGGCAGGGGAGCGAGGACCTCATGGTCCCGTTCGCCCACGGGCAGTGGCTCGCGGCGAACGTCGCGGGGGCGCAGGCCCATCTCATGGAGGGCGACGGCCACGTGTCGCTCATGATGCGCATGGGTGACATCCTCGACGACCTGCTGGCGCTGGCCCGTCCGTAGCGCCCGCCGGGCGGCATACGCTGGGTGGCGCCAGCCGCCCCACCCACCTGCGAAGGACACCGATGTACGGCTCAGTGAAGGACGAGATCGCGGCGACCCTCCAGGAGATCAGGGACGCCGGGCTCTACAAGAACGAGCGCGAGCTCACCTCGCCGCAGTCGGCGCACATCACGACGCTCAAGGCCAAGGCCCTGAACTTCTGCGCCAACAACTACCTCGGCCTGGCCAACGACCCGGTCGTCGTGGCGGCGTCGAAGCAGGCCCTCGACGAGTGGGGCTTCGGCATGGCCTCGGTGCGCTTCATCTGCGGCACGCAGACGCTGCACACCTCCCTCGAGCACAAGGTCAGCGAGTTCCTCGGCACGGAGGCGACGATCCTCTACTCGTCGTGCTTCGACGCGAACGGCGGTGTCTTCGAGGTGCTCTTCGGCGCCGAGGACGCGATCATCAGCGACGAGCTCAACCACGCCTCGATCATCGACGGCGTGCGGCTGTCCAAGGCGATGCGCTACCGGTACAAGAACGCCGACATGACCGACCTGCGCGCCCAGCTCGAGGCGGCGCACGAGGCCGGGGCCAAGCGCAAGGTCGTCGTCACGGACGGCGTCTTCTCGATGGACGGGTCCTACGCGCCGCTCGCCGAGATCTGCGACTTGGCAGAGGAGTTCGGCGCCATGGTGTTCGTCGACGACTCGCACGCGGTGGGATTCGTCGGCGACGGCGGCCGCGGTACGCCCGAGCTCTTCGGCGTCATGGACCGCGTCGACATCCTCACCGGCACGCTCGGCAAGGCGCTCGGCGGCGCGTCGGGCGGCTACGTGTCGTCGCACCAGGAGATCGTCGACCTGCTGCGCCAGCGCTCGCGTCCCTACCTCTTCAGCAACTCCGTCGCACCGTCCGTCGTCGCCGGCTCGATGGCCGCCCTCGAGCTCGTCGAGAGCTCGGCCGACAAGCGCGAGGCGCTCAAGGCCAACACCGCGCTCTTCCACTCGCTCATGACCGAGGCCGGCTTCGAGCTGCTGCCCGGCACGCACCCGATCCGGCCGGTCATGTTCCCCGGCGAGGAGGGTGCCCGTCGCGCCGCCCAGATCGCCGACCACATGCTCGGCAACGGCGTCTACGTGACCGCCTTCAGCTTCCCGGTCGTGCCGCGTGGCAAGGCACGCATCCGCGTGCAGCTCTCGGCGGCGCACTCCGAGGCCGACGTACGCGCGTGCGTCGACGCGTTCGTCGCCGCGCACGACGCGGTCGCCTGAGTCGTCGAACGCACTGCGGCGTCACGCTCTGGCCGCGCCCGAGGTGCCGGGCGGCATACGCCGGGTTGCGCGCTCAGCCGGTCGGCAGGTCCCGCAGCCAGGGTCGGGTGAGGTCGAAGCGGCGCCCCGAGATCTCGTCGGCCTCGACAGCCACCACGACCGACTTGGGAGTGCCGACCCAGGGCCGCACGGGAAGGCGCTCGACGACGTACGCGGCCTGCCCCTCCAGAGTCCGGGCGCGGCCTCGCACGATGACGCTCGTCGCGCGCTCGCCGACGATCTCGTCGACCTCGAAGGCGACGTCGGGGTTGGCGGTCACACCAAAGAGCTTGCTGCCCTCGGCGGTGAGGAAGATGAGGCGCTCGCCGTCGAGCGCGTAGTTGATCGGGACGATGTGGACCTCGCCCACCAGGTGGAAGGCAAGTCGGCCGAACTCGTGGGTCCGGAGGAAGCCCCACGACTCCTCCGGGTGAAGGACGTGGACCGGGTTCTGGTCGTACATGGTGACCTCCTCGAACATCTGGCCGGGCAACCGCCTGACTACTACTAATAGTAGTAGGGTTGCCCGCTCCCGGGCAGGGGCCGGGGCGAGTCCCGCGTCACAGGCCCTCGTGCGATTGACTGGGGCCCATGGACTTCTACAGCTCGTGGGCCCAGGGCTTCGCCCGCGTCGCCGCGTGCACCGTGCCGATCGTCGCGGTCGACCCCGAGCGCACCGCAGACGCGGTCATCGAGCAGCTGCAGGACCTCCACGACGACGGCGTCGGCCTGGCGATCTTCCCGGAGCTCTGCCTCTCCGGCTACGCCATCGACGACCTGTTCCTGCAGGACCCGCTCCTCGATGCCGTCGACGACGCGCTCGCGCGCATCGCCGAGGCCACGGCCGACCTGCGGCCCGTGGTCGTCGTCGGCGCACCGCTCGAGAAGGGCTCGCGCGTCTACAACTGCGGCGTGGTCATCCACGCCGGGCGCATCCTCGGCGTCGCCCCGAAGTCCTACCTGCCGACCTATCGCGAGTTCTACGAGCGTCGCCACTTCGCCCCGGGGGACGACCAGCGCGGCCAGCTCATCGACGTCGCGGGGGACCGCGTGCCGTTCGGGCCCGACCTGCTCTTCCGCGCCACCGACGTGCCGGGCTTCGTCGTGCACGTCGAGGTCTGCGAGGACCTCTGGGTGCCGGTCCCGCCGAGCCACGAGGCAGCGCTCGCCGGCGCGACCATCCTCACCAACCTCTCCGGCTCGCCCATCACCGTCTCGCGCGCCGAGGACCGCCACCTGCTGGCCCGCAGCGCCTCCGCGCGATGCCTCGCCGCCTACCTGTACGCCGCCGCCGGTGAGGGGGAGAGCTCGACCGACCTGTCCTGGGACGGCATGACGATGGTCTACGAGAACGGCCTCCTGCTCGCCGAGAGCGAGCGTTTCCCCGAGGGACCGCGCGCCTCGGTGGCTGACATCGACCTCGACCTGCTCCGCCAGGAGCGCCAGCGCCAGGGCACCTTCGACGACAACCGGCGCACGCTCGCCGACCGCACCGGCGGCTTCCGGACCATCGAGCTCGAGCTCCGGCCTCCGGCCGGCGACATCGGCCTGCTGCGCAAGGTCGACCGTTTCCCCTTCGTGCCCGACGACGAGGACCGCCTCGCGCTCGACTGCTACGAGGCGTACAACATCCAGGTCTCGGGGCTCGAGCAGCGGCTGCGCGCCATCGGGCAGCCGAAGATCGTCATCGGCGTCAGCGGCGGGCTCGACAGCACGCACGCCCTCATCGTCGCTGCCAAGGCCATGGACCGTCTGGACCGACCGCGCCGCGACATCCTCGCCTTCACGATGCCCGGCTTCGCCACCAGCGACCACACCAAGAGCAACGCCATCGCCCTGATGGAGTCGCTCGACGTGACGTGGGAAGAGCTCGACATCCGCCCGGCCGCCACGCAGATGCTCGAGGCGATGGGCCACCCGTTCGGCCGGGGCGAGGAGGTCTACGACGTGACCTTCGAGAACGTCCAGGCCGGCCTGCGCACCGACTACCTCTTCCGCATCGCCAACCAGCGCGGGGGGATCGTCCTCGGCACCGGAGACCTGTCCGAGCTGGCCCTCGGCTGGTGCACCTACGGCGTCGGCGACCAGATGAGCCACTACGGCGTCAACGCCGGCGTCCCGAAGACGTTGATGCAGCACCTCATCCGCTGGGTCGTCTCCTCCGGCCAGTTCGAGGACCACGTCGGCGAGACGCTCACCTCGATCCTCGACACCGAGATCAGCCCGGAGCTCGTCCCCGCCAGGGAGGGTGACAAGCCGCAGAGCACCCAGGCGATCATCGGCCCGTACGCCCTGCAGGACTTCACGCTCTACCACGTGCTGCGCCGCGGTCTCCGCCCGTCGAAGATCGCCTACCTCGCCTGGCAGGCGTGGTGCGACAGCGAGGCGGGGGAGTGGCCCGCGGGCTACCCGGAGGCTGAGCGGACGGCCTACGACCTGGAGACGATCCGGCACTGGATGCAGGTCTTCGTCAGGCGCTTCTTCGCCAACCAGTTCAAGCGCTCGGCACTGCCGAACGGCCCGAAGGTCGTGGCGGGTGGCGCCCTGTCGCCGCGAGGCGAATGGCGTATGCCGTCCGACGTGACGTCGGCGACGTGGCTCAACGAGCTCGACGCCAACGTTCCTGAGAAGTAAGGCAATCCACGTGTCAGCAACTCCCGTCGTCCGCGACTATGACGACGCCGACTGGCCCCGCGTGTGGCCGGTCATCGAGGAGGTCGTCCTCGCTGGCGACACCTTCCCCTTCCCGACGGACCTGACCGAGGAGCAGGCGCGGGCCGTCTGGCTCGAGAACGGTCCCGGTGGCCGAGTCGCCGTCGCGGTCGACGGTGACCGCGTGCTCGGCACGGCGAAGATGGGGCGCAACCGTCCCGGACCCGGCTCGCACGTCGCCACGGCGAGCTACATGGTCACGGCGGACGCGCGGGGCCGGGGTGTCGGGCGGGCCCTCGTGGTCGACTCGCTCGACTGGGCGCGCGAGTCCGGTTATGCCGCAATGCAGTTCAATGCCGTCGTCGCCACCAACACTGGCGCGGTCAGGCTCTACGAGACACTCGGCTTCACGGTCGTCGGCACCGTGCCCAAGGCCCACGAGCTCCCGACCGGGGAGCGCGTGGACCTGCGGATCATGCACGTCGAGCTCTGAGCGACCGCGGCTCAGCTCGTCAGCACCACCTTGAGGGCGCCGGTGTCAGCGGCACGGGCGAAGGTGTCGTAGGCGTCGACGAACTCACCCATCGGGAAGCGGTGCGTCACGAACCGCGCCAGGTCGATCTGGTGCGCCGCGAGCAGCCTCAGCAGGGTGGGTGTCGAGTAGGTGTCGACGAGGCCGGTCGTGATCGTGACGTTCCGGATCCAGAGCTCCTCGAGGTGAAGGGTGGCCGGGCCGCCGTGGACGCCCACGTTGGCGACCGTGCCGCCGGGGCGCACGAGCGCAGCGCACTGCTCGAACGTCGGTGCGACCCCCACGGCCTCGATGGCGACGTCTGCGCCGAGGCCCTGCGTCAGGTCACGGACGATGGCCACGGCGTCCTCGCGCGAGGGGTTCACCGTGATGTCGGCGCCGAACTGCTTGGCCGCCTCGAGTCGGGCATCGGCCAGGTCGATGGCCACGACGTGCGCCGGACTGAACAGCTTGGCACCCATGATGGCGCAGAGCCCGACCGGGCCGGCGCCCACCACCGCTACGACGTCACCGGGCGAGACCCGGCCGTTCAGCACACCCACCTCGTAGCCCGTGGGCCCGATGTCGGCGAGCATGAGTACTTCCTCGTCAGTCACACCTTCGGGGACGGCGTACGTCGAGGTGTCCGCGAACGGGACCCGGACGTACTCCGCCTGCGTGCCGTCGATCTTGTGGCCGAGGATCCAGCCGCCTCCACCGATGCACTGGCCGTAGCTGCCGTCACGGCAGTAGCGACAGGAGCCGCACGCGGTGATGCACGACACGAGCACGCGGTCGCCCGGCCTGACGTTCTTGACGCCCGGCCCCACCTCCTCGACGGTGCCGACCGCCTCGTGCCCCAGGATCCGGCCGTCCGTGACGGCGGCGACGTCACCCTTGAGGATGTGCAGGTCGGTGCCGCAGATCGTCACGGTGTCGACCTTGACGACGGCGTCGGTGTCATCCCGGATGCTGGGCTTGGGCATTTCTTCCCAGGCCTTCTGGCCCGGGCCGTGGTAGACGATCGCGTGCATCGTGGGCCTCATGTCTCCTCCTCGGCGCCGCACTCAGCGGCACCTTCCCAGTGCACTGCGCGAACCGTTGAGGAGGTAGGGCCATACGTCCCGCCGCGGACCGACAGGCCGGCACCACGGTCCCGCCCGCGCCGTTCGGCCGGCGGGCTCAGGCCTCCGTGAGCGCCTGGCGGAGCAGCTCGACGAGCGCGTCCAGCTGGAGGGTGTCACCGGCGGTGATGTCCTCGTCGCTGCCGTCGAGCGCTCGGGCGGCCAAGCCCTGCTTGGCGTCGATGAGCTCGGCGATCTTCGAGTCGATGGTGCCGGAGGCGAGGATCCGCCAGGCTGTGACGGGCTCGTCCTGACCGATGCGGTGCACGCGGTCGATGGCCTGCTGCTGCTCGGCCGCGGTCCACGACAGCTCGGCGAGCACGACGTTGGAGGCGGCGTGCAGGTTGAGCCCGACGCCCGCGGCAGTCAGCGAGCAGACGGCAACTGCGACCTCCGGGTCCTTCTGGAACGCGTCGATGGCCTCCTGGCGCTGCTTCGAGGTCTGCTCGCCACGGACCGACACCGTGCGCAGCCCCGCCGAGGCGAGGACGCGTTCGGCGGCGTCCATGACGTCGATGTGCTTGGCGAAGAAGACGACCTTGCCGACCGAGTGCGACAGCTGGGCGGCGTAGTCGGCCGCGAGCGTGGACTTGGCCTGACCGATGCGCCGCACGAGGGAGAAGACGTTGTCGGTTCCCTTCTCGGCCGAGGCGGCCCGCAGCTCGGCGCCGGCCACCCGGCGCATGAGGGCGACGTCCGGCTCGTCGTCGTGCTCGTGCCCCTCACCTTGCGAGAGCAGGGCCCGGTAGCGCGAGGCGAGGCGACGGCCGAGGGCGCGCTCGGCCTCGCGGATCGAGCGGCCGAGGTCGTCGTCGAGCTCGACCGTGATGTCGGCGATCCGCTTGTCGGGCAGATCCTTGGCGACGTCGACCTTGCGGCGCCTCACGATGCCCATGTCGACCACGGCCCGCCGCGCCTCGGGGTAGAAGGCGCGGTCGGCCGGCGTGTAGCCGGTCTCGTCGAGGCGGCGCACGATCTGCGCGGTGGGCCGGCCGTCCTTGATCCAGCCGAGGAAGCGCCAGATCGCGTCGAAGTCCTTGACGTCGTTGATGAGCGGGGTTCCGGTGAGGGCGATGAGCAGCGGGTCGCCGCCGGGCGCCGTCTCTCGCAGGCGGTCGCCGAGGGCGAGCACCTGCTGCGAGCGCTGGGACGCGAGGTTCTTGATGAAGTGCGCCTCGTCGACGACCATCGAACGGAAGCCGAAGCTCGAGAGCCACCCGAAGTGCCGGTCGAGGATCTCGTAGTTGACGACGAAGACGTCGGCGAAGGCGTCCACGTCGTTGCCGTCGCCGTGGATGACGGTGACGCGCCGCTGTGGCGTCCAGCGCTCGACCTCACGCGCCCAGTTG
The DNA here is from genome assembly GCF_058790095.1 of Terrabacter sp. FW104-15G4B. Taxonomy (NCBI): domain Bacteria; kingdom Bacillati; phylum Actinomycetota; class Actinomycetes; order Micrococcales; family Intrasporangiaceae; genus Terrabacter; species Terrabacter sp. FW104-15G4B. The sequence continues at coordinate 24,104 of NZ_JBYTCI010000005.1, forward strand.
ATCTTCACGACGTTGGGCACCACGGCGAGCATCGGGTAGGTGCCGGCGATCGAGGCGGCCATGACGGACTGAGCGGTCTTGCCCAGGCCCGGCTCGTCGGCGAGCAGGAAGGTGCGGTGGCCCTCCTGCACGCTCTGCAGGAAGCGGGACTGGTGGACCATCAGCTGCGAGCCGGGAGGGGAGAAGCGGTCGATCTGCGGCGTGGGCGGCAGCTCCATCGACGCGGCCTCACCGCCGGCGCCCTGCTCGAAGGCGCGGTAGAGGGGGCTCAGCAGGTCCCAGCCGGCGAGGCGGCTGGGCAGGTAGTCGTTCTGCACCCGGGTGAGGTCGGGCGTCAGGAACGGGTTGGCGAGCGCCCGCGACGGCACCGACTGCGGCATGACCTGCCGGGCGGCGATCTGGGGCGGGACGACGGGCTTGGCCGGCTCCGGCGCCTGGACGACGAGGTCCTCCTCGGCGAGCTCGGCGCCGGACTCGAGGAGCCAGTCGCGGCGCATCTGCTGTGCGGCGGGGCCGGGCTTGGCGTCGGCGTCGAGCAGGGTCAGCAGGCTCGTGTCGCGGGCTGCGATCTGGGCGAGGATCGTCGCGATCCCGTCGAGGCGCTTGAGCAGGTCGGCGCGAGTGGCGTGCGGGATCGAGGCGTCCTCGCGGACGCGGGCGCGCTCGGAGCGCATCAGCAGCGCGACGACGAGGAACTTCGTCCGGTTCGAGGGGCTGGCCTTGCCCTTGCTCGACACACGTGACTCGACCTCCCGCACCCGTCGGGCGAGCACGGGAATCAGCGGTGCGGGGTCGTCACGGCGGGCGGTGGCCTTCCGCTGAGTGTGGTTCTGGGCCTGCTTCTGGCCCTGGTTCTGGCCCTGGCCGTCGGTGGCCCGACGGCGGACGCGCGTTGCCATGTTCCTCCTGATGACGCGGCGGACGACGAGCCGGTGGGCCCCCGCGACACCCTGACTCGGTGTCGGAGGCGGACTCGGCTCGAGTCCCGGTGGACGCGCCATCGCGCGCCCGGTGTCCCGGGCCGGGTGGCGCGCCACGCAAGACGTGGGAGCCGGATCCGGCAGATGCGCCACGGACCGGCGCAGGAACACCCTCGACTCTACAGCCCGTCAGGGCCGATCGGGTCGTATGCCGTGCTCTCAGGTGAGGTTGACACCGACCAGGGCGCCGATGGCATACGTCACCGCCATGGCGAGCAGGCCTCCGGCGACGTTGCGCAGGACGGCACGCGGCACCGCGCTGTGGCCGAGCCTGGCGCTCAGCCAGCCGGTGAGGGCCAGCGCCGCAGCGACGCTGACCACCGTGACGTGGATGCGCACCGACGGGGGGCTGAACGTGATCGTCACGAGGGGCAGGATCGCGCCGACGACGAAGGCGACCATAGAGGCGCCCGCGGCGTGCCACGGGTTGGTCAGGTCGGTGGGGTCGATGCCGAGCTCCGCCTCGGCGTGCGCGCCCAGGGCGTCGTGCGCGGTCAGCTCGCGAGCGACCTCGGCAGCGAGCTCGCGCCGCATGCCCTTGGCCTCGTAGAGCTGGGTCAGCTCCTCGAGCTCGCCCTCCGGGTCCTCGTGCAGCTCCCGCGTCTCGAGCGCGATGAGCGCCCGTTCGGAGTCGCGCTGGGTGCTCACGGAGACGTACTCGCCGGCGGCCATCGACATGGCGCCCGCCGACAGGGCGGCGACGCCGGCGAGCACGATCGCGCCCTTGTCGCTCGTGGCGCTGGCGAAGCCGACGACGACACCGGCCGTCGAGACGATGCCGTCGTTGGCGCCGAGGACGCCGGCGCGCAGCCAGTTGAGGCGGCTGCCGGTGCTGGACCCGTGCGGCTCGTCGCGGTCGTGGCTGGAGTCGATGGGTGTCGACTCGTCGGACGCGCGGACATCGACCATGGCGGGTGCTCCGATCAGGGGCGGGGGCTCCTCCGATCGTGGCACCTGCGCGGGGCAGGTGTCACGGTAGGTGAGCCTCACCTATCGGCGCGAGACGCAAACCGGGCCGACCTGCGAGCGCGAACCGCCGGCATGCGCGAGGATCGTGACATGTCGGGCAATCGCGGCGTCGGTGACGCGGAGGCCGGCGACCTCTTCCGCTGGATGGTCGCCGCCTCTCCCGACGGTCTGTGGGTCTTCGACGAGCACGGCCGCACGCTCTTCGCGAACGCGAGGATGGCCCAGCTGCTCGGGCGCGAACCCGACGACATGGTGGGCTTCTCGGTGTTCGAGGCGGTCGACGACGTCGGCAAGGAGCAGTTCCGGGCGCACCTCGCGGAGCTCGCGACCGCCGGCGTACCGGGCGACAACCTCGAGTGCAGCCTCCTGGACTCCAGGGGCGAGCGCTTCTGGGCGCTCGTGTCGCACTCCCCGCTCGTCGACGAGGCGGGTGTGCGCCGGGGCTGGATGCACCGGGTCAGCGAGCACAGTGCCCAGCGCAGGTTGCTTGACCAGTTCGCCGAGGCGCAGGCCATCGCCAAGGTCGGCAGCTGGGAGTGGGACCTCGCCACCGACCGGGTCTCGTGGTCTCCCGAGCTCGTCCGGATCTACGACCTGGACCCGGACGAGACGGACCCCACCTCCGAGAGCTTCCTCTCACGGATGCATCCCGACGACCGCCCTGCCGTGTCGGAGCACATCGGCACGGCGCTGGCGTCCGGCGACGGCTTCGAGTTCGACGGCCGGGTCGTACGGCGCAACGGCGAGGTCGCCTGGATCCGCGGGCGAGGCCTCGTCGCCCGTGACTCCGAGGGGCGTGCGACGAGGGTGGGCGGCACGACGCAGGACATCACCGAGAAGAAGGACGCAGAGCAGGCCCTCGCCCTCATGACGGCCATGGCGACCGCGGCCAACCGCTCGGCGACTCTCGACGAGGCCCTTCCCGCCGTTCTCGTCGAGGTGGCGCGCCACACGACCTGGCGCCCGGTGCTGGGCGCGGTTGTGGACGCCGAGGGTGGGCTCGGGGAGCCGGTCGTCGCGGCCGAGGGAAGGGACGCCGGGCCGGTCGCGCTGGCGCTCGGGACGGAGCTGGCCACCCGGGCCACCTCGAGCAGTTCGGTCGTGGCCCAGTCCTCCGCGGAGGGCTCGACGTTCGTGGCGGTGCCGGTGGTCAACGAGGGACGCGTGGCCTGCGTCGTCGTGCTCGACATGCGCAGCGCCACACCTCCACTCGAGTCCGACGCCACAACGATCGAGCAGATCACCGGCCTCTTCGCGCGGGTGGCGGACCGGGAGTGGACCGCCGAGCGACTGGCCCAGGCGCGCGACGCCGCCATGGAGGCGTCCCGGGCGAAGTCCGCCTTCCTCGCCACGATGAGCCACGAGATCCGCACCCCGCTCAACGGGGTCATCGGCCTGTCCGAGCTGCTGCGCCGGACCGAGCTGACGCCGCACCAGCGCCGACTGTCCGACGGGATCGACCAGGCGGGGCGCGTGCTGCTCGAGCTCGTCAACGACATCCTCGACCTGTCCAAGATCGAGGCCGGGCGTCTCGAGCTCGAGTCTGTCGACTTCGACCCGGCGGCCGTGCTCGAGCGGGGTGTGGCCCTCCTCGCCGAGCGCGCCCGCGCGAAGTCGGTCGACCTCTCGGTGACCCACGGGCCCGACCTGCCCTTCATGGTGTCCGGTGACCCGGTGCGCTTCGGGCAGGTCGTCGCCAACCTCACGAGCAACGCAGTGAAGTTCACGGACTCCGGCAGGGTCGTCGTGCACCTCGCCCTCGACCACGCGTCCGAGGACGGACCCGTCCTGCGCGTCGAGGTGACCGACACCGGTGCGGGAATCGGTCCCGAGGTGCGGTCCCGGGTGTTCGAGTCGTTCTCCCAGGGCGACTCGTCGACGACGCGTGAGTACGGCGGCACCGGGCTGGGACTCGCGATCAGCCGCCAGATCGTCACGGCCCTCGGCGGCGAGATCGGCGTCGACAGCGAGCCGGGGCAGGGCAGCAGGTTCTGGTTCACGGCGGCGTTCGAGCCGGCGTCCGGCCGCAGCGTCGGGCGTTCGCCGTCGACGGCGGCTGCCGTGTCCGAGCTGCAGGCACTCGTCGTCGGCAGCGACGCCGGTCACCGTCAGCGCGTCGAGGAGCAGCTCGCGGCCTGGTCGGTGGCGGTCTCGTCGGCCGCCTCCGGCGTCGAGGGCCTCGTGCAGCTCGACGGCGCCCACCGTGGCGGCACGCCGGTCGACGTCGTCGTCCTCGACGACCCCGGCTCGGGGACCGGCGGACTGCAGGTGGCCCGGCTGATCCGCTCCGACGAACGCTTCGCCGGCGTACGCGTGGTGCTCGTGTGCGCCCAGCAGCCGCCTCCCGACCCGGCGACGCTGGAGGAGGCCGGGGTGGACGCGACGCTGATGTCCCCGGTCATGCCCTCCGCCCTCTTCGACGCGATGGCCGACGTGGCCGGCGGCCACCTCCTCGGCCCGGAGCCCGCGCCCGGCGGCATGGACGGACACGTGTCCGCCCCCGACGGACGCCTCGGCACCGTGCTCGTCGTGGAGGACAACGACGTCAACCAGCTCGTGGCCCAGGGGGTGCTCGAGGCGCTCGGCTACGCCGTGCGGCTCGCCGGCAACGGGACCGAAGGCGTCGCGGCGCACGCGGCGCACCGCGACGAGATCGTGGCCGTGCTGATGGACTGCCAGATGCCCCGGATGGACGGCTACGAGGCCACCCGCACGATCCGGGAGCGGGAGGAGCCGGGCCGCCGCCTGCCGGTCATCGCCATGACGGCCTCCGCCATCGCGGGGGAGCGCGAGCGGTGCCTGCAGGCCGGGATGGACGACTTCCTCACCAAGCCGATCGACGTCGGGCTGCTCGCCGCGACGCTGCAGCGATGGACCGGCCCGGGGCCCGGATCCGGATCGCGCTCGGGGCGTTCGGGCGGGGGGCCGGCAGACCTCGCTCGGTCGCCCGACGGCCCGACCGGGACGTCGGACGGCCCGGTCGTGGGCGCCGACGTGCTCGACCTGCGGCGCCTCGAGGAGCTGCGCGACCTCGAGCCGGGCGACCCCTCGCTGCTGCTGCGCTTCATCGACCGCTTCGGCCGGGGCGCGCGTGAGCGGCTCGCCGAGCTCAGGGCGGCGCGCTGCGACGGGGACGCCGAGGGCCAGGGCCGGATCGCCCACGGCCTCAAGGGGTCTGCGTCCAACCTCGGCGCCGCGACCTTGGCCGAGGTGTGCAAGCAGGTCGAGGACCTCGGCGCCGCAAGCCGGCTCGCCGACGAAGTCCTCGTCGCCCGGGTCGAGGACGAGATCGACCGGGCGACGAGGGCGCTCGAGGAGTACGCGGCTGCGCTGCGTCGCTGATCAGGTCGTCTTCGTGGTGCCGGTCGTGCCGGAACCCGAGTCGTCGGGGCCAGGGTCCTGACCCTGGTCGTCGGAGAACGGGTCGGAGCCCTGGCCCAGCTGGTTCAGCTGCTGCAGCAGGTCCTGCGGGTCGAGCTGGCTCAGCTGGTTCGGGTCGATCCCGTTGAGCCCGCCCGGGGAGCCATTCTGCAGGTTCGGCAGCTGCTGCGGGCCGGCGCCCTGCTGCCCCTGGTTCTGCTGGTTCGGGTTCTGCAGGCCCTGCTGGCCGCCGGGGAAGCGGAAGGCGCGTCCCCCACCCGGGCCACGGAAACCGGTGTCGCCACCGGCCGAGCCGGCCGGCAGCGCGGCGGCCGCGCCGATGGCACCGGCCGAGGCGAGAACGAGTGCCAGGCCGGCGGTCACGGCGGTCTTCTTGGCGCTCCAGCGCGGGCCGTCACCCGTGCCCGCCGCGGCGGACTTCTCGCGGACCGGCAGGCCGGTGGGTGAGAGGGGCACGTCGGGACCGGCGATGGGTGCCGAGCCGCCGGGCGACACGGCATACGCGTACGGAGCGCTGGGCGGCGTCACCGGGAGCTCGCTGGTCGAGCCGACGGACGGGAGGTGCTCGGTGTCACCAGCCGCGGGGTGGCCGGCCGGTGCGTTGGGGTCGAACTGCGGCAGACCCGGCTTCGGCTGGTCGGCTGCGGCCGGTGGCGTGGAGTCGTTGCTCATGGGAGCCACACTCGAACCGCTGGCTGTGCGAGCGCTGTGGTCCAGCCATCGACGTGCTGGGACTTGGGAACAGCGGCTCCACAGGCCGCACACAGGAAGGTACTGGTCATGGCACAGCCCCAGGGGTTTCACTGGGACCATGACCGAGAAGACCAAGCCCGCAGCGGCGCGACTCCAGCGACTCGACGGATCCCCGGTGCGGGTGCTCGTCGTCGACGACGAGGCCAACCTCACCGAGCTGCTCGGCATGGCGCTGCGCTACGAGGGCTGGGAGGTGCGTGCCGCCGGCACCGGCATGGAGGCCGTACGCGCGGCCCGCGAGTTCGACCCCGACGCCGTCGTGCTCGACATGATGCTGCCCGACTTCGACGGGCTCGAGGTGCTGCGCCGCATGCGCGCCGACAACAGCAACGTCCCCGTCCTCTTCCTCACCGCCAAGGACGCCGTCGAGGACCGCGTCTCGGGGCTCACCGCCGGCGGCGACGACTACGTCACCAAGCCCTTCTCCCTCGAGGAGGTCGTCGCACGGGTGCGCGCGCTGATGCGGCGCACCACCGTCGCCGTGTCGTCCTCCGACTCGATGCTCGTCGTCGGTGACCTCACGCTCGACGAGGACAGCCACGAGGTGATGCGCGGCGGCGACGAGATCCACCTGACCGCAACTGAGTTCGAGCTGCTGCGCTACCTGATGCGCAACCCGAAGCGCGTGCTGTCCAAGGCGCAGATCCTCGACCGCGTGTGGAACTACGACTTCGGCGGCCAGGCCAACGTCGTCGAGCTCTACATCTCCTACCTGCGCAAGAAGATCGACGCCGGCCGCGAGCCGATGATCCACACCATGCGAGGGGCCGGGTATGTCCTCAAGCCGGCCGTCTGAAACCGGCACAGAGCTGCCCGACCGTCCGACGCCGCTCGACCTCCCGGACGACGACGGCGCGAGCGCGCCCGACCTCTTCGGTGAGGGAAGCGACTTTCGCGACGACGAGGAGCGCGACGACACGAGAACATTTGCCGTGTCGTCAGCCCAGCCGACGCCGCGACCCTCGCTGCCCCAGCGCCTCTCGAACGCCGGGGCGCGCGTCCGCCCGTGGTCGGCGTGGACCCTGCGCGCGAAGCTGGTCGCCTCGATGCTCGCCCTGTTCACGGTGCTCAGTCTCGCGACCGGCGCCTTCACGGTGGTCGCCCTCGACCGCCAGCTGACCGGACAGGTCGACGACCAGCTGCGCACCTCGGTGTCGCAGCTCGTCAACGGCCGGCCCTTCGACACCGGTCTCGGCGGCCGGGACGGCGGTGGTCCGCGCGGCCCCGGTGACGAAGGGCTCATCGCCTTCTTCCCCACGACACCGACGGCCGACATCCCCACGGCGGCGGGCACCGCGTCGTCGGCCGGACGTGAGCGCGTGCCGCTGTCGGCCAGCCAGCTGGGCGGCCTGAGCGCCGCAGGGCTCGGCCCCCAGCCCACCACGGTGTCGCTCGACGGCCTCGGCCCCTACCGGCTCGTGTCGTCGACCGGGTCGCTGGTCAACCAGCAGACGAGGACCGTGACCAGCGGAACCTTCGTCGTCGGCCTGCCCGTCGCGCAGCAGCAACGCACGGTGCAGCGCATGGTCGTGCTCGCGATCAGCACCGTGGCCGCGGGCATCCTCCTCGTGGGCCTGCTCGGCACCTGGCTGGTGCGGCGCAACCTCGAACCGCTGCGCCGGCTGGCCACGACGGCGACGACCGTCTCGCAGACCCCCCTCGACTCAGGCAAGGTCGCGCTCGTCGAGCGGGTTGACCCCGCCGACACCGACACGCGCACGGAGGTCGGCAAGGTCGGCGCCGCCTTCAACGAGATGCTCGACCACGTGGACGAGGCACTGAACGCCCGGCACCAGAGCGAGCAGCGGGTGCGCCAGTTCGTCGCCGACGCGTCGCACGAGCTGCGCACGCCGCTGGCCTCGATCAAGGGGTATGCCGAGCTGTCGCGTCGCGAGCCGGACACCGTCCCTGCGACAGTGACGCATGCGATGGGCCGCATCGAGTCCGAGGCCAACCGGATGAGCTCGCTCGTCGAGGACCTCCTGCTCCTTGCGCGCCTCGACGCGGGCCGCCCCCTCGACGAGGCTCCGGTCGACATGTCGATGCTCGTCATCAACGCGGTCAGCGATGCCCACGCGGCCTCGCCCGGCCACCACTGGGACCTCGACCTGCCTCCCGAGCCGGTCGAGGTCACCGGGGACGGCGCCCGGCTGCACCAGGTCGTCGCCAACCTGCTCGCCAACGCCCGCACGCACACCCCGGACGGCACCCGGGTCACGACGTCGGTGCGGCCGGAGGGCGAGTGGGTCCGGGTCGCCGTCCACGACGACGGTCCCGGTGTGCCGAAGTCCTTGCAGCCCAACGTCTTCGAGCGCTTTGCCCGCGGTGACGACGCCCGGGTGCGGGCGGGTGGCAGCACCGGTCTGGGGCTGTCGATCGTCGCTGCCGTCAGCAAGGCACACGGCGGTCGCGTCGAGCTCGACAGCCGTCCGGGCGACACGACGTTCTCGCTGCTGCTGCCCGCCGCTCCCTGACCCGCGGCTCCCCGACCCGGCACTCATCACCGCGCCAAAGTCCGGACATAGCACCCGCACAGGGGCGGGCTCGACGGTGGAGCCATGGACACGATGACCTTCACCACGGGCGCGGCGGGACACACCGCCCCGGCGCCCCGGGGCACGGCGCAGCCCGGCCCCCAGACCACCCAGCCTCCCGCCGCCGGAGGGGGTCGTCTCGGCCGGCTCCACCGCCTCTGGCGCGGCGCCGACGCCGACCCGTCGTGGGCGCGCCCGGCGCTCCTCGGCCTCCTGCTCGTCACGCTGGTGCTCTACACGTGGAACCTCACGGCGAGCGGCTACGCGAACTCCTTCTACTCGGCCGCCGTCCAGGCGGGCAGCGAGAGCTGGAAGGCCTTCTTCTTCGGCAGCTCCGACGCCGCGAGCTCGATCACCGTCGACAAGCCGCCGGCCTCCCTGTGGGTGATGGCCCTGTCGGTGCGCCTCCTGGGGCTCAGCTCCTTCGCCATCCTGCTGCCGCAGGCGCTCATGGGGGTCGCGACGGTCGGGGTCGTCTACGCCACGGTCAAGCGCCAGTTCGGCGCCGCCGCGGGCCTCATCGCCGGCGTCGTCCTCGCGCTGACGCCCGTCGCCGCCCTGATGTTCACCTTCAACAACCCGGACGCGCTCCTCACCCTCCTCATGGCGCTCGGAGCCTGGGCCACCGTCAAGGCGATCGAGCAGGCGTCTCCCAAGTGGATGATGATCGTCGGCGTCTTCATCGGCCTCGGCTTCCTCACCAAGACCCTCCAGGTCCTGCTCGTGGTGCCCTTCTTCGGGCTCGCCTACCTCATCGCTGCCCCCACGACCCTGCGCAAGCGGATCGTCCACTCGTTGCTCGCCGTCGGCACGATGGTGCTGTCGGCCGGCTGGTGGGTCGCCATCGTCGAGCTCGTGCCGGCCTCGGCCCGCCCCTACATCGGCGGCAGCCAGACCAACTCCTTCCTCGAGCTGACGTTCGGCTACAACGGCTTCGGCCGCCTGAGCGGCAACGAGACCGGCTCGGTCGGTGGCGGCGGCCCGGCGGGAGCGACGGGTGGCGGCATGTGGGGGTCGACCGGCCTGTTCCGGATGTTCTCGTCGAGCGTGGGCGACCAGGTCTCGTGGTTGATCCCGAGCGCCCTGATCCTGCTCGCGGCCGGCCTGTGGCTGCGGGGCCGCCGGCCGCGCACCGACCTGCGCCGCGCGGCCTACCTCGTCTGGGGCGGCTGGCTCGTCGTCACGATGCTCGTCTTCTCCTTCATGGCCGGCATCTTCCACGAGTACTACACCGTGGCCCTCGCCCCCGCGATCGGCGCAGTCGTCGGCATGGGTGCCGTCGAGGCCTGGCAGCGCCGTTCGAGCGCGGTCGCCACGATCGCCCTCGCCGCGGCGACCGCGGCGGCTGCGACGTGGTGCTTCATCCTCCTCTCACGCACGACGGCCTACGGCGACTGGCTGCGGGTCTCGGTGCTCGCCGTGGGCATGGCGGCGGCCCTCCTCATCCTCGCGACGCGCTGGATGCACGCTCGCGCCGTCCCCTTCGTGCTCGCCGCGGCGCTCGTGGCGGCACTCGCCGGCCCGGGAGCGTATGCCGTGTCGACCACCGCGCAGGGGCACAGCGGCTCCATCGTGACGGCCGGTCCTGCCGGCTCCAGCCGTGGTCCCGGTGGCGCGGGCGGGCCAGGCGGCGCCGGCGGACCCGGTGGCGCGGCCGGCGGCACCCTGCCGCAGCTCCAGGGGCCGACAGGCGCCAACGGGACCACCCAGGGTGGTCCGCAGACAGGTCGGACCGGCGGAGGCCCGGGCGGACTGCTCGACGCCTCGACGCCGAGCACCGCGGTGGTTGCGGCCCTCTCGGCCGACGCGAGCCGCTACACGTGGGTCGCCGCAGCGATCGGGTCGCAGACCGCGGCCGGGCTCCAGCTCGGCACGCAGCTGCCCGTCATGGCCATCGGCGGCTTCAACGGCTCGGACCCCAGCCCGACGCTCGCGCAGTTCAAGGAGTACGTCGCGAACGGCCAGATCCACTACTTCGCCAGCGGCGGACGGGGATTCGGCAACCAGAACGGCGGCAGCAGCGCGTCGTCCGAGATCAGCTCGTGGGTCGAGGCCAACTTCACGTCCCTGACGATCGGCGGCTCGACGTTCTACGACCTGACGCAGCCCCTGACGTGACGACCATGTCGACCTTCACGTCGCTGCCGCGTCAGCTCCTCTCGCAGCAGGTCCTCCGGTTCGCCGGCGTGGGTGCGCTGTCCACCGTCCTGCACCTCGGCCTCTTCGCGGCCCTGGTGCGGGGCGGGGCGCCCTCGCAGGTCGCCAACGGTGTCGCCCTCGTCGTGGCGACCCTCTTCAACACCGGCCTCAACCGGGTGTGGACCTTCGGCATCTCGGGCCGTCGCCGGCTCGTCACCCACCACGGCCAGGCCCTGGTCATCTTCGCCATCACCTACACCGCCACGACGCTTGCCCTCGCGCTGCTCGGTGCGGTCGCGCCCTCGGCGAGCCCGCTCGTGCAGACCGTCGTCGTGGCCGTGGCCAACGTGCTCTCGACGGCCGTCCGGTTCGTGGCGATGCAGCGGTGGATCTTCCGCAGGCCCGCCGACGCGGTCGTGGGCGGACCGACGGACCGCCACGACACGGCATACGCCAGCGAGCCGGTGCTCGAAGTCCCGGCGAGCGATCGGTGAGGGCGGTCCGCCGGCCGGGCTGACCTACTGGTCGCGATCCTCGGGCGCGGCGCACGCCTCCCACCACGGGTCCTGGTGCGCGGCAACGACCTCATCGACGTCCTTGTCGCTCAGCTGGACTCGCGTGCCGACACGCGGTGCGACCAACCGCACCCCGTGCTCCGCGGCGGCGCGCCGCGCCCACCGGATCGGCTCGCTCCACCAGTGCGTGGCGAGGTTGAAGGTGGCCCAATGGATCGGCAGCATCACCGAGTCGGTCCGGCCGCGGTTGAGCGCCAGGTGCGCCTTGACGGCCTCCTCGGGGTTGAGGTGGATGTCGGGCCAGTGCACGCTGTAGGCGCCGATCGGGATGATCGTCAGGTCGAAGGGCCCGAGGTCGGCGCCGATGTCGGTGTAGCGGTGGGTCGGCCCGGAGTCACCGCCGAAGAAGACCGCGTGCCGCGGACCCCGCAGCGACCACGCCGCCCACAGCGTCTGGTTGCGCACGAAGCCCCGCCCCGAGAAGTGGCGGGCCTCGGTGCACGTGATGTGGATGCCGGCGACCCGCGTCTCCTCACGCCAGTCGAGGCTCGTGATGCGCCCGGTGGGAACGCCCCAGGCCCGCAGGTGCTCGTCGACGCCGAGGGGCACGACGTAGTGCGGCCGGTGGGTGCGCTCGAGCTCGCGGATCGAGGGCTCGTCGAGGTGGTCGTAGTGGTCGTGGCTGATCACCACGGCGTCGAGCCGCGGGAGCTCGGCGATGCGGCCGGGCACCGGGTGCAGCCGCTTGGGCCCTGCGACGACGGACGGCGAGGCCCGCTTGCCGAAGACGGGGTCGAGCAGGAAGCGCCGGCCGTCGAGCTCCACGACGCTCGTCGCGTGGCCGTACCACGTGACCGCGAGGTCGGCCGCCTCGTGCGGGTGCCGCGGGGTCACGAGCGGCACGGCGCCGCGGGGGCGGCCGCGCCCGAACTCCCGGAGCATGGTCATGGCCATGCTGCCGGGGCCCTCGGCCTCGGACGTCGCGACGACGTGGGTCGGCTCGTGGGAGCGGAACTCGCCGTCGCGGTAGTTCGGTGACGCCGTGGCGCGCCGACGCTGTATCGCGGTCGGCGCACCCATCCGGCGGAGGATCGGGAGCTGCACGGGCTTCTCCTGCCTGTGGTGCCTCACGGGGTGGCGGCCGCGCGGGTGCGGGCTGCCGTCATTCTCGTCCAGCGACGCGCGGGCCTGCTGAGTTCCCAAGGTTGTATGCCGGGTGGCGCGCCTTCGTGGACCCCCTGGCCCGGCGGGGTCAGTCACAGTCCTCGGGCGCCGCGCACTGCTGCCACCACGGCTCTGCGTGCCGGGCGGCGACGGCGTGTGCGTCGCGGGAGTCGAGGTCGACGCGCTCACCGACTCGGGGGAAGGCGACCGGCACCTGTGCCTGGGCCGCTGCCCGGCGAAGCCGGCGGACCGGCTCCGACCACCAGTGCATCGACAGGTTGAAGGTGGCCCAGTGGACGGGGACGAGGAGTGAGGTGCGCGCTGCCGTCTCGACGGTGCGGTCGGTCTCCGTGCGCTCGCCCTCCTCGTGGACGCCGCCGGGGGTGTCGATGCGCTGGTCGCCCTCGATGAAGTCGTCGGCGACTCCCGCGGCGTCGGCGGTGAGGGCGCGGGCCTCGTCGCCGATGCGGTTGACGTCCCGGTGCGCGGCGACGGCCTGCTCCGGATCCATGTGGATGTCGGGCCAGAACGGGTCGTAGGCGCCGACCGGCATGAGGGTGAGGTCGAACGGCCCGAGGTCGGCCCCGATGGCGGCGAATCGCTTCGAGGTGCCGGAGTCGCCGGGGAAGTAGGCGCTGTGGCGGGGGCCGTGCAGGGCCCAGCCGGCCCAGAGTGTCTGGCTGTCGACGAGGCCGCGGCCGGAGTTGTGCCGGGCCTCGGTGCAGGTCAGCCGGATGCCGGCCACCTCGGTCTCGCCGCGCCAGTCGAGGGCGGTGATGCGCGAGGCAGGCACGCCCCAGGTCAGCAGGTGCGCGTTGACGCCGAGGGGCACGACGTAGTGCGGCCGGTGGGTCTCCTCGAGCCGCACGATCGAAGGCTGGTCGAGGTGGTCGTAGTGGTCATGGCTGATGAGGACGGCGTCGATGTTCGGTATGTCGGCGATGGACCCGGGCGTCGGATGAGTGCGCCTCGGGCCGACGTGCCGGACCGGGGAGACGCGTTCGCTGAAGACGGGGTCGAGCAGGAAGCGGGCGCCGTCGATCTCGAGGAGGCTGGTCGCGTGGCCGTACCACGTGACGGCGAGCTGGCCCGGCTGCTCGGGGGGCTGCGCGGGGACGATGGGCACGGCGGCCACCGGCTTGCCCCGACCGTGGACCCGGACGGCGGCGATGAAGGCGCTGGTCTGGGCGCGGATGCGCGGTCGCAGGGAGGGCTCCTCGCCGTGGAAGCGGCGGTCGGTGAAGTTCGGGGAGTCCCGCACGTGGGGCAGGATCGCGGCCGGCGAGGCTCCCATGCGGTTCATCACCCGCACGAACTGCCGCGAGCGGGAGCGCGAGGAGACCTTCTCGATGACGGAGGACAGGAACCGCACGAACGGGAGGTCTGACGTGCCGAGGCTGCGCATGCGGCGGCCTTTCGCGAGGGAGGGAAAGGGGCCGCCTGAACGTACCCGACCGAAACCCGATGTCATCATGGTGTTGACATGACACCACTACGGTGTCATCGTGATGCGCATGGACATCACCGAGTACGTCGACGCACTGCGTCGGGATCTCGCCCAGGCGGCCAGGGCGATGGGTCCGGAGACCGAGCAGGCCGCTGAGCGGATCGGCTTCGCGCTCGACTCCTCCGCCCGTCTGGCTCTGATGGACGCTCTCTCCCACGCTGCGGCCGAGATCACCAACGAGCTCGAAGGCATCTCCGTCGAGGTGCGACTGCAGGGCCGCGAGCCCGTCTTCGTCGTCGTGGGGGCCGGCCCGTCGGCCGTCGCCGACGACACCCAGGCCGTCGACGTCGGTGACACCACAATGGTGTCGACCGACGAGGAGGGCGCGGAGACGGCCCGCATCACCCTCCGCCTGCCCGAGGCCCTCAAGGTGCGTGCCGAGGAGCTGGCGACGGGCCGCGGCCAGTCGCTCAACACCTGGATCGTCGGGGCGGTCCGGGCTGCCACCCAGACGGGGCACGGGCCTGCACCGATGCCCGGCTTCCCGCCGATGCCGCCCGGCCCGCAGTTCGGGCCCGGCGCCCCCGGCCGCAACCGATCCTCCAACAAGCGGGTGCAGGGCTGGGTCCGCTGACCCGCCTCGCCGCCACCGGACGACGCACCACCTGCACGACCACCCCCGCACGACCACCTCTGCACGACCCATCCTGAGACAAGGGGACATCCCATGGGCACCACCCTCGAGACCCGCTTCGACACCACGGGTCCCATCAACCTCAAGGTCGAGCTGCTCGTCGGCGACGTGACGCTGACGACCGGTGACGGCCCGTCGACCACCGTCCGGCTGCACCCGCACGGCAAGAACGGCGCCGAGCTCGCGGAGAAGTACACCGTCGAGGCGCGCGGCAACGACGTCTCCGTCATCTCGCCCAAGCTGCGCGACGGCTTCTTCGGCCTCGGCACCAAGGGGTCGGTCGACGTCGAGGTGGAGCTGCCGACGCGGAGCGCCGTCGACGTCCGGACCGGGTCTGGCGACGTGGCCGCTTCCGGCCTGCTCGGTGACGTCCGCGCCGCCACCGGCTCGGGCGACCTCAGCTTCCACGAGGTCGGCGCGGCCGGCCTCAAGTCCGGCTCGGGGGACATCACAGTCCAGTCCGCGCGCGGGGACGCCGAGGCCAAGACCGGCTCGGGCGACATCACGATCGGCACGGCCGGCGGCCGTGTCGACCTGGTCTCGGGCAGCGGCGACATCGCCCTGCGCCGCTCCGACGCGACCGTCAAGGCCCGCACCGGCTCGGGTGACCTCCAGGTCGGCGCCTCGACGGGCGAGCTCGAGCTCGTCACCGGCACGGGCGACGTCAGGCTCGACGGAGTGCACGGTGGCGCCGTCCGGGCCAAGACCGGCACGGGCGACGTCACCATCGCCGTGGCGCAGGGAGTCGCGGCGTACCTCGACCTCAACACCGTCACCGGCGACGTCGACATCGACCTGGAGGAGACCGCGGGACCCGGCGACGCCGAGGCCCAGGCCCGGCTCGTCGTGCACTCCGGCAGCGGCGACATCCGCGTCAAGCGGGCACAGGTGAGCCTCGCATGAGCGCCTGGACCGTCAGCCTCACGCCGCAGGAGGCGATCGCCCGCGACGTCATCGCGGTCCGCACGGCCGCCCGGCACCACGCACCCCAGCCGGCCGACCGCCCCCGCCGGCACGTGCGCGCAGCGCACCTGCTGCGCAGTCTCGCCGAGCGCCTCGACCCGTCAGCCGAGCGTCCAGCCCGCGCCGGACGCAACGCGGCCACCGGGCGGGCCGACCTCCACGCGGTGCCCGCCGCGCACGCCGAAAGCCCCCGACCCTGGGCGGCAGCACCTCGCCGAGCGCCCCACCGGCACAGCTGAGTCCGGCACAGCGCCGTTCCCCACCTCGCGTCCCCTGGCACCTCCGCAGGAGCCCGCCGACGACCATCGGCGGGCTCCCTGCGTGCTCCGCGTGCGACCATCGGGACATGTACGTGCCCAGAGCCAACGCCATGGCGGACCCGGACGTCGCGGCCTTCCTCGCCGGACACCCGGCCGCGCATCTGCTCACGGTCGGCCCGGACGGTCGCCCCGACGCGACGCTGCTGCCGGTGGTCGTCGAGGGCGATCGCGTCATCGGCCACCTCGCGCGCGCCAACGAGCACTGGACGCGTATCGCGCCCGGCTCGCCCGCGCTCGTCGTCGTCAGCGGCGCCGACGCGTACATCTCGCCCTCCTGGTATGCCAGCAAGGCCGAGCACGGGCGAGTGGTGCCGACGTGGAACTACAGCGAGGTGCACCTGCGTGGCGCGGTCACGGTCCACGACGACCCGGACTGGGTCCTCGACGTCGTCACGCGTCTCACCGAGCGTCACGAGGACGGCCGCGACCATCCCTGGGCGGTGACCGATGCCCCGACCAAGTACGTCCGTGGCCAGCTGCGTGCCATCGTCGGCATCGAGGTGGCTGTCGACTCGGTCGAGGGCAAGGCCAAGCTGAGCCAGAACCGGTCGGACGCCGACCGTGCAGGTGCCATCGAGGGGCTCCGCGCCGAGGGCGCCGACGGCGCGCGTGTGCTCGCCGAGGAGATGGACCGGGTCCTGCGCCGCTGATCTCGGTGGCGGAAGCGCTGTCGTCGCAACGCTTCCCCGTCCACGCCCAACGCATCCCTGCGCCACAGAGCCTCCACAGTCAGCGACGCGACGGTGAAGCCATGGACACGACACATCGCTTCGGCACCGCCCCCTCGACCCTCCGTTCCGCGCTGCGTCGTGGCCTCGGCGCCGCCGGCGCAGCGGTCGCCGTCGCGTTCGTCGGCACCGCGGCCCTAGGGGCCGGGCAGGCCCAGGCCGCCGGCATCAGCGGAGGGCTGACCCCCGTGAGCGCGACGCCCGCCGCGGGTCCGCACCAGCACCGCCACCACGCCTCGCACCCGGCCAACCTGCCGGCTGCCACGACGACGGCATACCGCTACTCGTTTCGTGACGGGCAGCTCATCCGCCTCTGAGCCCGGGCCGTGGGCTCAGCGGGTGCGGTCGAGCCAGGCGTGCACGAACGGCACGGCCGACGCGCCCTCACCGCTGGCCGCCGCGACCCGCTTCATCGAGCCCGCCCGGATGTCGCCGACCGCGAAGACCCCGGCAACGGTCGTCTCGAGGCTCTCCGGCGGCAGGCCGTCCCGCCAGCGGGCCTGGGGGACGTCGCGCCCGGTCAGGACGAAGCCGCGGGCGTCGCGGGCCACCTCGTCGGGCAGCCAGTCGCAGTGCGGCGCCGCGCCGATGAGCAGGAACAGGCCCCGACAGTCGCGGCGCTCCTGCTCGCCGGTCCTGGTGTCGCACAGCGTGACCCAGCCGAGCCGTCCGTCGTCACCGGCGCCACCTCCGACCACCTCGGAGCAGCCCTGCACCGTGATGCGCGGGTTGTACTCGATCTCGCCGACGAGGTAGCTCGACATCGTCTCCACGAGCGTTTCACGCCGGACGAGGATCGTCACCGACCTGGCGAAGCGGGTTAGGTGGATCGCGGCCTGGCCCGCGGAGTTGCCGCCGCCCACGACGATGACGTCGGAGCCCTCCATCTCGCGAGCTGCCGTCATCGCGCTGCCGTAGTGGACGCCGAGCCCGACGAGCTGCTCGATGCCGGGCGCGCCCAGACGGCGGTACTCCACGCCTGCCGACACGACGACGGCGCGGGCCTGGACGTCTCCGCCGTCGGTGCGCACGACGTGCGGGGCCTGTACGCCCTGGTCGTCGACCGATCCCGGCGTCAGCGTGGTGACCGGCCAGCCGGTGAAGAACTGCGTCCCGAAACGGATCGCCTGGTTGCGCGCCCGTTGGGAGAGGCGCATGCCGGAGATCCCGCGCGGGAAGCCCAGGTAGTTGCGGATCATCGAGGACGTCCCGGCCTGGCCGCCGATCGCCTCCGCCTCGACCACGACCGTCGAGAGCCCCTCGGAGGAGGCGTAGACCGCGGCCGCGAGCCCGGCCGGCCCGGCGCCGACGATGGCGACGTCGACGACCCGGGCGACGTCGACGTCGACGGGCCGGCCGAAGATGCGGATGGCGACGTCGCGGACGCTGTGGGCCGGCGAGACCCGCTGGTTGAGGTCCATGACGAGGGGATACTCGGGCTCCACCACGCCCTCCTCCACGGCGATCGCGAGGGCGTGCCGGCCCTTGTCGCTGTCGGGGGCGTAGACGCGGTTGGGCATGCCCATCCGGTCGAGGTAGTCCCGGATGCCCAACGTCAGGGCGTCCTCGACCGGCGAGATGATGGCCACCGCCACCACCTCCGGCTCGGCCACGGTCGAGCCCCAGTCGGAGAGCAGCTCGCAGATGGCCGTGTGGAACTCCTCATCCCGGACCCCACGCGGGGCGAGCAGGTAGGCGTCGTACTTGCCGGTGGCCATGCCGCTGCGCAGCTGCTCAGCGTCGTCGCGGAACGTGGAGACGTGCGCGGCGATGACCCGCCGCGCCGTCGGCACGGTGGCGCGCCACCAGTGGAACGCCTCCAGCACCGCCGCGTCGGGCAGGCGTGACTCGGAGACGAACATCGCCACCTGGCCCCCGTCGGCGGTGACGCGCTTGGCCGCCTCCTTCGCCTCGTGCGCGGAGGTGGCGGCCACCAGGTCGTAGTCGCGCGCGTAGCGCCCGAACTCGTCGAGCAGCGGCTCGCAGCGGGTCTGGGACACGAGGATGATCGCCGGCTTCACCCTTCCGATCCTAGGAGGCGTGACCCCTCGGTCGTATGCCGTCGCCTCAGTCCCCGGCGGCCGCCGCGGCCGCGCCCGTGGCCGTCACCTCCGGTCGCTCGCGCAGGGTGAGCCAGAGGCGGTGCGCGGTGATGACGGCCAGGGCCCACGCCAGCCCGATGAGCCAGCCGGCCAGGACGTCGGTGAGCCAGTGGTGTCCGAGGAACACGCGGGACAGGCCCATCGTGAGGGCGAAGAGCGTGCCGAGGGTGAGGGCGAGGGTCCGCTGCCAGGCGGCGGTCGTCTCGATGAGCACGAGGTAGACGACGATCGTCGTCAGCACGGTGGCGTTGAGGGTGTGGCCGCTGGGGAACGACGGCGAGATCTCCAGTGGCGGCACGGCCAGCGAGGCCGGCGGTCGGGCCCGGTCGACGAGGTTCTTGCCCACGATGGTCATGGCCAGCGAGCCTGCGGCCGCGATGAGGGTGAGCACGATCGGGGTCCAGCGGCGGCGGCGCCACGTGATGACGGCGACGACGACGAGGGCGAGGATCGGCATGCCGACGGGGCCGCCGATGTCGGTGAAGGTCGTGACGGCGGAGTCGAGGCCGGGGGAGCGCAGCGAGATGGCGGTGTCCAGCACCGGCTGGTCGACCGTGGTCAGGCCGTCACGCCCGACGACGCCCTCGTAGACGGTCTCGATCCCCTCGACGAGGGCGACCATGACGACCAGGGCGATGGCGGCGAAGACGACGAACGCCAGGTGAGCCGTCGACCAGGAGGCGACGCGTCGGGCGGCCGGACGGGACATGCGGGCGAGCGCGCCGAAGACGCTCACGAGCCAGCGTCCGAGGCCGGTGTGCCAGGTGGTGAGGTCGCGCTCGCCGATCGTGTCGTCCGGGGTCTGCGGGCGAGTGAGCTCTGGCATGCCACCTCCATACCCTCGCCATCTCGTCGGCGAGTGGCGGGTCCGCGAAGGACCCGCCACCGGCCGTCTGTCCGCGGGCGCCTCAGCCCTTGACGCCGCCCTCGTTGGCGCCCCGGATGAAGTATCGCTGGAGGGCGAAGAAGATCAGGGCCACCGGGATCGTCGTCAGCAGGGCGGTGCCGAGCTTGAGCGGGTACTGCGTGCCGGCGCCCAGCTGCCCGCTCGTCAGGCTGGCCAGGCCGGTGACGAGCGTCTGGTGCTCCGGCGTCCCCTTCGTGACGACGAGGAAGTGCGAGAACTCGTTCCACGACCCCTGGAAGGACAGGATCGTCAGGGTGATCAGGGCCGGTTTGGCCATCGGCAGCACGACCGACCAGAAGGTGCGGAAGATGCTCGCGCCGTCCATCCGCGCCGCCTCCTCGACCGACACCGGCACGGAGTCGAAGAACTGCTTCATGATGAAGACCCCGGCCGCATCGACGATGAGCGGCAGGATCATTGCGGTGTAGGTGTCGTAGATCCCGAGGTAGTTGACCATGAGGAACTTGGGGATCAGCAGGGCCACACCCGGCACGGCCATCACGGCGAGGAGCGCCGTGAAGACCGCCTTACGGCCCCGGAACTGCAGCCGCGAGAGCGCGTAGCCGGCCAGCGAGTCGAGGAAGACTCGCGCGGCCGTGACCACGAGCGTGATGACCACGGAGTTCTGCAGCCACGTCGTGATCGGGACGGACGAGTCACCGCTCTGTCCGAAGATGCGCTGCCACGTCTGCGTCGTGAAGGGGTTCGGCAGCAGGGACAGGGGGTTGTTGGCGGCGTCCGGGTCGGTCTTGAACGACGTCGAGATCTGGATGAGGAAGGGGTAGATGAACAGCACCGCGAAGGCGAGCAGCGCCGTGTAGAGAAGGATCGTCTTGACCGGGTTGGACTTGCGGGCGTTCACTTGCGACCTCCGACTCTGAAGAGGGGCTTGCGCTCGTCCTTGTCGGTCAGCACGTGTCGCTGGACGCGGGTCAGGACGATGATGATGAGGAAGACGACGAAGGCCATCGCCGCGCCCGAGCCGTAGCGGAAGTTGCCGAAGCTCTGCTGGTAGGAGAGGAAGGCGGGGCTCAGCGTCGTCCCGGCGGGAGCGCCCTTGCCCATGACGTAGATCTGGTCGAAGACCTGCCACGTGCCGATCAGGCCGAGGGTGATGACGAGGAAGAGCGCCGGCTTGATCATCGGCAGGGTGACGTGGCGCAGCTTCTGCCACCCGGAGGTGCCGTCGAGCGCCGCCGCCTCGTCGATCTCGACCGGCAGGTCCTGCAGGGCGGCGATGAACATCAGCATGAAGGTCCCGGACGTCGTCCAGATGACGAGGAAGATGATGACGAACATCGCCACCGAGGGCCCGGAGAGCCAGTCCCAGAGGCTGCGGCCGAGGATCTCGGCCTGCGCCCAGCCCGGGTTGTCGACCCCGACCGCGTTGAAGGCGAGGTGGAGCAGCCCGCGGCTGTCGCTGAACCACTGTGGGCCGTCGATGCCGAAGAAGCCGAGGAAGGCGTTGACCGCACCGGTGTTGGAGAAGAGGAAGAGGAAGACCGTCGCGATGGCGATGGAGCTCGTGACGGAGGGGAAGTAGAACGCCGTCCGGAAGAAGCTGCGGCCCTTGAGCATCGTGTTGTTGACGAGCAGCGCCAGTCCGAGCGCGAGGATGGTCTGCAGGGGCACGACGAGCAGCACGTAGTAGAAGGTGTTGCCGATCGACTGCATGAAGTTGTCGCGCGTCAGCCCGTCACGGGCGAAGAGGTCGGTGTAGTTCTTCAGCCCCACGACGTCGGTGCCCTGCCCGACGGAGAAGGGGTTCGTGTTGCCCTGCCAGTTGGTGAAGCTCACCCAGAGGGCCATCCCGATGGGGATGACGAGGAAGAGCCCGAGGATCACGATCATGGGGGCCACGAACAGCCACCCGGCCGTGCCCTCCCTGCCGCGTATGCCGCCGCGTGGGCGGGAGCGCGTGCGCCGGGACCCGGGCACGCCGGCCTGCCCGGTCGGCACACCGGCGGAGGTGGACGCCACCTGCGTGGCCCGCGCCCCTGCCGGAGTGACCTGGTCCCCGAGCTGACGGTCGTCGTCGATGCGCGACATGGAGCCCTCCTGTGGGGTCGATGAGGGTGGGGGTGGGGGGGGGGGGGGGGGGGGGGGGGGG
>NZ_JBYTCI010000005.1:45819-129542 GCF_058790095.1 Terrabacter sp. FW104-15G4B
CCCCCCCCCCCCCCCCCCCCCCCCCCCCCCCCCCCCACCCCCGGGGGATCAGTCGGTGAGGGCCGCCGTGCCGTTCTTCTGGAGCTCCTCGAGCCACGCGTCCGGGTTGCCGCCCTTGGCCAGGGTGGCCAGCTGCGAGTTGAACTTCGCCATGACCTCGTCGAAGCCGGGCAGGTTGACCGGGCCTTGGGCGTACTGGCCGCCGGTCACGAAGGCCTGCGACTCCGGGTACTTCTCGGCGAACGCCTTGGCGCCTGCCTCGGTGGAGGGCATGACGCCGAACGCGTCGGCGAAGGCCATCTGCTGGTCGGTGCTGATGAGCGACTTCACGAGGTCGACGGACTGCGCCTGGTTGGGCGACTTGGCGGCGATGCCCCAGCAGTTGCTGAAGAGCAGCGTGCCCTTGCCCGCAGGACCGGCAGGCAGCTCGACGACCTTGTACTTGAGGTTCGGGAAGTCCTTCTTGGCGCCGCTGATCCAGTTGCCCTCGATGGTCATCGCGGCGACACCCTTGCCGAGCGCCTCGCCGCCCCAGCCGGTGGCGGGAGAGGTGTCGGAGCTGAACTTGAGGACGCCGTCCTTCATCATCTTCTGGACCTCCGCGAGCCCCGCCTTGGCGGGCGCGCTGTCGGCCGTCATCGCCTTGCCGTCCGGCGACACGATCCAGCCGCCGGCCTGCTTGATGAACGCGCCGCTGCGGTTGATGTCGTTGCCGAGGACGAGGCCGGTGACCTTGCCGGACGTCAGCTTCTTGGCGACGGCCTCGAGGCCGGCCCAGTCCTTGGGGATGTCCGCGTCCGTGAGCCCTGCCTTGGCCCACAGGTCGGTGTTGATCTCGAGGGCGAGCGTCGAGTAGTCCTTCGGCGCGCAGTAGAACTTGTTGTCGTAGGTGAAGGCCTGCACGAGGGCGGGGAGGAAGCCCGCGTCCTTGACCTGGTCGCCATAGGCGTAGAGGTTGCCCGCCTTGGCGAAGGTGCCGACCTTGGAGGCGTCGGTGTAGAAGACGTCCGGCGGGGTCGTCGAGGCGAAGGCCTGGCCCAGCTGCTGCCCGAGGTCCGCGGCGGCGATGACCTCGACGGTGTTGCCCGACTTCTTCGCCCAGGCGTCCGCCGCCGTCTTGACCGCCGCCGTCTCGGCGTCGCCGGAGCTGCCGATCATGATCGTCAGCTTGACCGGGCCCTTCGCCGTGCTCTGGGGGGCCTTGTCGGCCCCGCCGCTGAACCCGCCTCCACCGCAGGCGCTCAGGACGAGCGCCCCGGTGGCGGCAAGGGCGAGGGCGGCTGCGCCACGGGTGCTACGTGCTCTCATGTGACTTCACTTTCCGTTTCGTGCGGTCGCCCGCAGGTTTCGAGCTGGACCTGACGACAAGCTCGGGGGGAAGGAGGAGGCCGCCCGCGGGATCGCGGGGGCCCGCACCGGTGCCGAGCACGTGGAGCACGCGGTCGGCGACCTGGTCGAGGGGCTGGTGGAGGCTACTGAGGTCGAGGGCGTGCGCGATGTCGGTGTCGTCGAAACCGACGAGGCCGACGTCAACGCCGGGTTCGAGCCCTCGCTCCACGAGGACCCGCCACGCGCCGAGGGCGAGCGCGTCCGAGGCACAGACGATGGCGCTGCCCCGCCCGAGGACGTCGGCGAGCCCGGCGGCCGCGGCGGAGGCGGACGGGAAGTCCTGGGAGCTCGTGGCCTGCCACTCGGGGTGCGCGATGCCGAGCTCGGAGGTGGCTCGTATCCACCCGGACCGGCGGTCGTCGCCCACGGGGCTGCCCTGTGGCCAGCCGAGGAAGCCGATGCGCTCGTAGCCCTGGGCAGCGAGGTGGCGGACGGCCGCATCGACGCCCGCGGCGCCGTCGACGTCGACCCAGGCGGTGATGCCGGGGTCGTCCCAGACGCGGCCGAACGCGGCATACGGAATGTGGTGCTCGTCGAGCCATGCCGGGCGCGGGTCCTGCGGGCGGGTGTCGGTGAGGACGAAGCCGTCGGCGACCCGGCTGGCGATGAGCCGTTCGTAGGCGGGGGTGGGTGCGGCGGGGTCGGCCGCCGTGAAGGGGACGACGTGCGACCCGCGCGCGGAGGCCCCCGTCGTCAGCTCGATGAGGAAGGTGTCGAGGATGGCGCCGAGACGTCCGAAGCCAGCGGAGTTGAGCTCGACGCCCCAGGCCCCGGCCCGCTCCTGCTTGAGCGTCTGGGCCGCGCGGCTCGGGCGGAAGCCCAGGCGGTCGATCTGCGCCTGCACCCGCGCGAGGGTGTCCGGCGCGACGCGCTCGGGAGCGTTGACCACGTTGCTCACGGTCTGGCGGGACACCGAGGCCGCGCGTGCGACATCGTTGATCGTCGCCCGCCGCGTAGCGGAAGAACTCGTGGTCACCCTTGACGCCGTCCTGTGGGAGTGGAACGGTCAAACCCTACGATTTGAACGTTCATATACCGCATCCGGATACTGTGCCCTCGGCGCGAGAGTGTCAAGGGGCGGGTGTTCTTTTTCCCGACGGCATCGCATCAGCACCAGGACCAGCACCACGAGCAGGAGAGCCGATGAGCAGGCACCGCACCGAGGACGACGAGAGGGCCGGGACCTCGGAGACTCCCGAACCCGTGGCGCAGCAGCCCTGGCTGCACGACCTCGCCATCTGCGTGGACGGCAACGGCACGGCGCTCAGCGGTTCCGACGGGGCGATGGACGGCGAGGGAGCGCATGGCTTCTTCGTGGACGACGAGCGCGTCGTCTCCCGCTTCACCGTGATGCTGGACGGCGCGCGCCCGTCCCAGGTGGCGCACGCGAGCCGTGGCTCGCGCAGTGAGTTCTTCACCTCGGTGCGCGCCCTCGGTGACCTCGGCCCGGACCCGACGGTCGAGGTCCACCGTCGGCGCCGGCTGGCGGGCGGCACGCTGCTCGAGCAGGTGGTCGTCACCTCGCGGGCATCGGACGTGGTCGAGGCCCCGCTCGTGATCGCGATCGGCGGCGACGGCGCCGGCATCAGCACGGTCAAGTCCGGCACCGCGGCGGGCTCGCTGCTCGAGGCCCGCGTGCGCCGCAGCCCTGGCGACGGGTCTCTGCCGCCCTGCCGGGCTGAGTGGGCGACCGACGCGCTGTCGACCGTGGTGAGCTTTCGCCCGGCCCCGACCGCCCTGGAGGTCGGCCCGGAGGGCGCCGTGGCGACCTTCTCCCTTGCCGTCGCGCCCGGGTCCGAGAGCGCGGTCGAGGTGCTCGTGGAGACGGAGCGTCGCAGCGAGAGCCAGTTCCCGGCCGACGCCGGCTCCGGCGCCGTCGACTGGCCGGAGAGCCTGCGCGTCGAGGCGGGCGACCCGCGGTTGGCGAAGCTCGTCGACGCCTCGCTCACCGACCTTCGCAGCCTGTTGCTCAAGGACCCCGCGTACCCGTCCGACGTCTTCGCGGCAGCCGGAACCCCTTGGTACCTGACGCTCTTCGGACGCGATTCGATCTGGGCCGCACGCATGGCCCTCCCGCTGGGCACGGCGCTCGCGGGCGGCACCCTCCGGGCGCTCGCGCGCCGCCAGGGCACCCGCCACGACGCAGCCACGGCCGAGGCGCCGGGCAAGATCGCGCACGAGCTGCGCCGCACGGTCACAGAGCACGCCTCGGCGGCCTTCAACCTGCCGCCCGTCTACTGGGGCACGGTCGATGCCACGGCCCTGTGGGTCTGCCTCCTGCACGACGCGTGGCGGTGGGGGCTGCCGACCGACGAGGTGCGCGCCCTGCTGCCGGCACTTCGGGCTGCAGCCGGCTGGTTGACCGAGCTGGCCGCGCCGGACGAGGACGGCCTCATCAAGTACGTCGACGAGAGCGGCCACGGACTGGTCAACCAGGGGTGGAAGGACTCCGGCGACTCGATGCGCTTCCGCGACGGCTCGCTGGCCACCGCGCCCATCGCGCTCATCGAGGCCCAGGCGTATGCCGTCGAGGCCGCTGCCGACGCCGCTGTCCTCCTGCGCGCCCTCGGTGACGACCCCCGGGACACGGACCGGGCCGACGAGCTGGAGCAGTGGGCAGGCGTCCTGCGCGAGCGGATCCGGTCGCGGTTCTGGGTCGGCGCGCCCGACGGCGGGTATCTCGCCATGGCCATCGACAAGCTGGGCCGCCCCGTGGACGGGCTCGGGTCCAACATGGGGCACGCCCTCGGCACCGGCTCGCTGACACCGGCGGAGGCAGGCCGGGTCACCGCCACCCTGATGGGCGCCACGATGCTCGGCGACTTCGGCATCGTCACCCTGGCCACGGACAACGGCGGTTTCAACCCGATCGGCTACCACACCGGTTCGGTGTGGGTGCATGACACCGCCATCTGTGCGCTCGGGATGGTCCGTGAGGGTCACGAGGCTCAGGCCGGCGTGGTGGCGCGCAAGCTCCTCGACGTGGGCGAGGCCTTCGGCTACCGCCTGCCCGAGCTCTTCGCCGACTCGGCGGCCTTCGGGCAGCCCGCCCCCTATCCCGCCTCCTGCCGACCCCAGGCGTGGGCTGCCGCCTCCGCCGTGGCCATGCTCACGGTGGCCCTCGGGCTCTCGGTCGACGTGCCGGGCCGCCGGATGAGGCTGCGGCCGCCGTCGCCGATGCCGTTCGGAGCGCTGTCCGTCAAGGGCGTGCGCATCGGGGACGCCGTGGTGTCGGTCGCGGTCGACGCCTCCGGCGGGGTCACGGTCGAGGGGCTACCCGGCGACTTCGAGCTGGACGCCCCGTCCGGCACGGCGCGCGCCGAACTCGCCACCTCCAGGCCGGTGTAGGCGACGGGGCGACGGCCCTCATGACACATCAAGTCGGTCGCGCGCCGCCGGCTCAGGCTCGTGCCGGAGTGCCGGGGCGGTGATGATGTGTCAGGAGGGCCGGGCCAAAGCCCTGACGGCGTCCCGCTCCTCTGGGACGATCGAGCCGTGTCCATCGAGACGTGGTGGCCCCTGCTGGAGCCGGGCACTCGAGACTGGCTCGTCGCCAACAACGGCGACGTCGTCCCGGGACCGGTCCTGGCCGAGATCACGCGCCTCGCCGGCCCGGTGACGCGTGACGCCTGGTGGTTCGGCGAGAACGGCCCCAACGGCTTCTACCTGTCCGACGCGGCGATCGACTGGATCGAGGAGCTCGCCAACGACGAGGGCCCCTGACCGAGTGGAGACCTGTCATGCGCGCAACTCTCACGTCGGTCGCCGTGCTGGCATCCGGGCTCGTTGCCTCCGTGTTCTTCGCACTGGGTCGCGCCACGGGTGACGACGTCACGTGGCGCAGCGGGACCGCAGTGCTGGGCGGCGACGAGTCGTCGCCCCAGTTCTCCGCCCGGCTGAGCAACGACGACTGGACCTACGGCGCCAGTGGCTCGGTGCCCCGCTGGGTCGACGCCCAGGGCGTCGACCACGCCGGCGGCTGGCCGGACTGCCTGATGCCGCCGACCGAGCAGCATCCGGACCGCGCGCAGCAGGTGCCGGTCCGCTTCGCCACCGTGCCCGTCGACCAGGGGGACGTCGGCAGCGGGCCCGAGGTCGTGGCGGTCGACTGCCGGGTGTGAGTGCGGGGCGCGGGATCCGTGCTAGCCGGGCTGGGAGGAGATTCCCGTCAGGAGCGACGAGATGAGGAAGGCCCAACCGCCGGTGAGGCGTCGTCCGGCTGGTCTGGTCCGCTGCCGTGGCAGCCGGCCACCGAGGGCGAGGAAGGCCGGCACGCCGAGGATGCCGACCGGGTTGACGAGGAGCCAGAACCACGCCCACCGGGTCGCCCGACGTGGCTCCGGACCCGCGATGAGCAGTCCCAGGGTGAGCACCCACAGCAGCACTGCCATGGCGGACATCCACGGCGGGACGTCCCACCCCAGCATCGAGCCGCCCGGGCGCGGAGAGTCGTCGGGGGTCACCTGCACCGACTGGCCGCCCGGGAGGTCGCGCAGGTACTGCCGCAGGTCCCCGATCACAGGGTCCTCGCCCGTCTCCGAGGAGGAGTCGGCCACGTTCGGGTCGCTGGCCTGGACGAGGCTCGTCTCCGAGGCGATGCCGCCGCGCTCCCAGCGGACCCGGACGGTCGCGGAGCCGACGGCGCCCGGCGGCAGCCCGCCGGAGATCCCGAGCTCCCGCACCGCCCCCGACGCGACGGCCTCCCGAAGGTCGCCCAGAGACACCTGGTGGACCGCGACCACGGGAAAGGCCACCGCCACGAGGACGACCACCGCCAGCAGCGTCCAGCGGAACCCTTCAGCGGCCCGGGAGGGAGCGCCCGCCGGTGGGCGCACGAGCCCGGCTGGTTCCGTCATGGGCCGACCCTAGGGGAGAAGGACGTCGGTGGGCGCCGTTACGGTGGCGCCATGACGGTTGTCGGTGCTGACGGTCTCGCCCGCCCCGCCTGGGCCTCGGTCGACCCGCTGCTGATGGAGTACTACGACACCGAGTGGGGCGTGCCCGTGCGCGACGAGCGCGGGCTCTACGAGCGCATCTGCCTCGAGGGCTTCCAGTCGGGCCTGTCGTGGGCGACCATCCTGCGCAAGCGCCCGAACTTCCGGGCTGCCTTCGCCGACTTCGAGCCCGACGTCGTCGCGACCTACACCGACGCCGACGTCGAGCGCCTCCTCGGCGACGCCGGCATCATCCGCCACCGCGGCAAGATCCAGGCCACCATCACCAACGCCCGCGCCACGATCGCGCTGCGCGATGAGGGCGGGCTCGTCGACTTCGTCTGGAGCTTCCAGCCGAGCGACACCCCACGCCCACGCGACCACGCCGAGGTGCCCACGGTGTCCGAGGAGAGCAAGGCCCTGTCGAAAGCGTTGCGCAAGAGGGGTTTCGCCTTCGTCGGGCCCACGACGATGTACGCGCTGATGGAGGCCGTCGGCATCGTCGACACGCACCTGCTCGGCAGCCACCGGCGCGGCAGCTCGGGCGTCTGGACGGCCTGAGCCACGTCAGCCGAGGATCGCCCTCGCAGCGTTGTGGCCGGGGATCGAGCTGACCCCTCCGCCGCGCCGCGCCCCGGCGCCGCCGAGCAGCACGTTGTCGTATGCCGTCTCGACGCCCCAGGTGCCCACCTCCGAGTCGCGCTCGGCCCAGGGCCACTGCAGCGAGCGGTGGAAGATGTTGCCGCCCGGCAGACCGACCGACTGCTCGAGATCGACGGGGCTCTTGACCTCGATGCAGGGGTTGCCGTCGGCGTCGCGCGCCAGCACCGACTGGATGGGCTCGCCGAGCACCGAGTCGAGGGACCGCAGTGTCGCGGCCAGGGCCTGCTCGGTCGTCCCCGCGTTGTCGGCGCGGAAAAGCCTTGCGGGCAGGTGCAGCCCGAAGAGGGTCAGCGTCTGCGCGTCGCTCGCGGCGAGCTCAGCCCCGAGGATCGAGCGGTCCGAAAGGGTGTGGCAGTAGATCTCGCACGGCGGCAGGTCGGGGATGCGCCCGTCGCGCGCGGCGGCATACGTCTGCTCGAGCTGGCCGTAGCCCTCGTTGATGTGGAAGGTGCCCGCGAAGGCGGCGGTCGGGTCGACGGAGGCGTCGCGCAACCGGGGCAGCCGGGTCAGCAGCATGTTGACCTTGAGCTGGGCGCCCTCGACGTCCGGCTCGGTGTCGACCGGCGCGGCCCCGGCAGCGGTGAGCAGCCGGTTGAGCACCGCGGGCGCGCAGCCGGCGACGAGGGTTCCGCCCACCGCGCTGCCGGTCCCGGCGCTCCCGCCGGCCCACACCACCTCACCCGTCGAGGGGTCGACGGAGGTGACGTCGGCCCCGGTGACGATCGTTGCCCCGGCCGAGACCGCCGCCGCCGCAAGGGAGTCCGTGAGCGCACCCATGCCGCCGACAGGGACGTCCCAGTCGCCGGTGCCGCCGCCGACGAGGTGGTAGAGGAAGCAGACGTTCTGCCGCAGGTCGGTCTCGCCGAGGGAGGCGAAGGTCCCGATGAGCGCGTCGGTGGCGATGATGCCGCGCAGGGTGTCGTCGTCGGTGATGGACTCGATCAGCTCGGCGAGGGGCCGTGTCGTCAGGGCGTCGAAGAGGTCGGCGTCGCCGGACAACGACCGCACGGCGTCACGCGAGCGCAGCGGCTCGAGCACCGTCGGGAAGACCCGCTCGGCCACGCGCGCCATGCGACCGTAGAAGTCGGTCCAGCCGGCATACGCGTCGTCGCCGCCGGTCAGCGCCCGGAAGGCCGCGCGGGTCGCTGCCTCGTCGGCGTTGTCGACGAGCAGGCCGTGGTCGGGGTTCGAGGGCACCGGGGTGTACGAGGAGTAGCGGCGACGGATGAGCCGCAGGTCGAGGTCGAGGTCGGTGAGGACCTGGCGCGGCAGCAGCGACACGAGGTAGGAGTAGCGCGACAGCCGCGCGTCGATGCCCGCGAACGCCCGCGCGGAGACGGCTGCGCCGCCCACCCGGTCCGAACGCTCGAGGAGGAGGACGGTCCTTCCCGCGCGGGCCAGGTAGGCGGCGGCCGTGAGGCCGTTGTGACCGGCCCCGATGATGATGTCGTCGTAGCGCACCCGGTCAGACTAGGTGCCGTGTGCGGGTGGCGTCCGACGACCTCACCGGACCGTGGGAAAGTGCCCACTCGACGGTCGAGTGGGCACCTCCCCACGGCGGTCAGTGACGCGCGGCGTCCTGCCGTGCCGCGTAGCGCCGGTCGGCCGCGTCGATGCTGGCGCGGCTGCTCAGGTCCCCCCCGGCACGGGCCGCGGCGGCGCGCACCTCGGGCGACGTGAGGTCGGGAGCGACGAAACGCTCCGGCGTGATCGTGCGGTCGGCGGCGGCATACCGCCTCGCGTCGCGGGCCAGCGAGCCGGCCGACGCGACGGCCTTCGCCTCGGCCGTGCCGGGCGAGAGGGTGGCGCTCAGTCCGAAGGCGGGCTTCGTCACGACGGCGTAGCCGTCACGGTGCCCGGCGATGTTCGGGTGGTAGCTCTCGGTCGTCGGGCTGGAGAGCCCGTTGAGCCACTCGACGTCGTCGCAGACCGCGTGCCCGACGAACGTCGACGTCGGGTTGACGAAGGTGAAGCCGGCGTTCGTGGCCGCCCCGGCCGTCTTCGAGTTGAGCAGGTCGGCCGTCGCGTTGAGGCGCGACTCCTCGGTGGGGGAGAACCACGTGAAGGCGTTGCAGTCCTCGCCGTTGAAGATCCGCGGGTAGCCGACGACGATGACGCGGGCGTTCGGCGCCTTGCTGCGGATCGAGGAGTAGAGGGTCGCGAGGCGGCCCGGGACGGTGTTGGTGATGGTGGCCTGCGCCGTGTCGATGGCGCCGTTGCAGTTGCTGGCCCAGCTCGGCTGCGCGCACGTGGTCAGCACGCTCGAGAAGCCGGCGTCGTTGCCGCCCACCGAGATGCTGACGTATGCCGTCGTGCTCGTCAGCGCCGACAGCTGGGTGTTCGTCACGTCGGCGACCGTCGCGCCGGAGCAGGCGCGGAAGGTGAGCGCCAGGCCGAGCGCCGAGGCGTCGAGGGAGGGGTAGGCGTAGACGGAGCGCTGGCAGCTCGTGCCGTCGCTGAGGTAGGTGCGGGTCCCGGTGCCGGAGGAGTACGAGTCGCCGAGGGCGACGTAGGTGGTGCCGACCGCGACGGCTGGGGAGCCGAGCGCGAGCGCGGCACCGAGGCCGATGAGCGCGGACAGGCCGGCACCGAGGGCACGCCGGCGACCGGAGGACATGAGGGTCTTGCTCTTCACAACGCACTCCTTCGTGGATGGAAGGCTGAGGACGCCGCGCACTCCAGCGCCTGGGGCTGCGTCCGCCGACCACCACGAGCTGCCGGGCGTCCCACGTCCCCCGCCGGACAGTAGGGCCGGGGCGGACGGGCCGCGAGCCGAAATGTCCCCGGGCCAGGTCTCGACGTCGGCCTAGGGTGGGTGTCGACTCGTGGTCCGCTCGGACCTGACGACAGGAGGACGACCGTGGGCTTCCCCGAGAACGTGCTGGCCAAGGGAGAGAGGGTCGAGCGCGACCTGCACCCGCACTGGCTCACCGTCGTGGCGCCGACCCTCTTCGGGCTGCTGCTGGCGGCCGCCTGCATCGGCGTGGCCGTCGCCACGCCGGACGACGACACCGGCAACCGTATCCAGTGGATCGCCGTGGCCGTCCTCGTCCTCGTCGCGGTGCCGGCGGTCTTCGTGCCCTACGCGCGGTGGCGCACCACGCACTACGTCATCACGAGCCACCGGGTCATGGTGCGTCGCGGCATCCTCACGAAGAACGGCAAGGACATCACCCTGTCCAAGATCACCGACGTGAGCTTCGAGCAGACGGTGCTCGACCGCCTCATCCGCGCCGGGTCGCTGCACATCGAGTCGGCCGGCGACAGCCCCGACGAGGACCTCCGCAACATCCCGCGCAGCAACGACGTCCAGCAGCTCATCAACCGCCTCATCGACGAGGACGACCTGCGTCGCCGCACGGTCGGACGAGGTATGCCGGATGCCGCCGACCCGGACCTCCCGATCCCCGAGCGCCCCGAGCGTCCCGAGCTCGCCGAGGAGCGACGCCGCTCCCGCACCCTGGGGGACGGCAGCGACCAGCCGCTCTGAGTATGCGATTCTCGGGGGCATGACCTCCACTGTCGACGAAGCCGGTGCGACCGCGTCCTACCGAGCAGCCCGTGACTCGCTCCTCGCCCTGCGCGGTGACCACGCCCGCGCCCTCAGGGAGTTCACCTTCCCCGACGTCGGGGACCAATGGAACTGGGGCGTCGACTGGTTCGACGCGGTAGGGCGCGGCAACGACCGCGCCTGCGTGACGATCGTCGAGCAGGACGAGTCGTCGCGGTCGTACTCCTACGACGAGATGGCCCGCCGCTCCGACCAGGTGGCCGCCCACCTCGCCCGACTCGGCGTCCGGCGGGGAGACTCCGTCATCCTGATGCTCGGCAACCAGGTCGAGCTCTGGGAGTCGATGCTCGCCGTCATCAAGCTCGGCGCCGTCGTCATGCCGACCACGACCGCCGTGGGCCCGGGCGACCTCGCCGACCGCATGGAGCGCGGCGCCGCGCGAGCCGTCATCACCAACGCCTCCGAGGTGCACAAGTTCGACGCCCTGCCGGACGACTACGTCCGCGTCGCCGTCGGTGGCGCCGACCCTGCCGGGACAGCCACGGACGGCTGGGAGGAGTACGACGCGGCATTCCGAATCGATGTCGGACCCGCCGAGCACCCGGGCACGGGGCCTGAGGACCGGATGCTGCTCTACTTCACGTCGGGCACGACGAGCCGGCCGAAGCTCGTCGAGCACACGCAGCGCTCCTACCCGGTCGGGCACCTGTCGACGATGTACTGGATCGGCCTGCAGCCCGGCGACGTCCACCTCAACATCAGCAGCCCGGGCTGGGCGAAGCACGCGTGGTCATCGTTCTTCGCGCCGTGGGCGGCGGAGGCGACGGCCTTCGTCTACAACTACACCCGCTTCGACCCCGCCGCCTTGCTGCGGGTCCTGCGTACCCATGAGGTCACCTCGCTCTGCGCGCCACCGACCGTGTGGCGCATGCTCATCAACAGCGACCTGTCCGGCGGGCCGGGCTCGCTGCGCGAGGTCGTCGGCGCGGGCGAGCCCCTCAACCCGGAGGTCATCACCCAGGTCGAGAAGGCGTGGGGCCTGACCATCCGGGACGGCTACGGCCAGACCGAGATGACGGCGGCCGTCGGCAACACGCCCGGCTCGACCGTCAAGCCTGGGTCGATGGGACGGCCCCTGCCCGGGTGCCCCGTCGTCGTCGTCGATCCCGTCACCAACGAGCTCGTCACCGAGGCCGACGCCGAGGGCAACCGCGAGGGCGAGATCTGCCTCGACCTGTCGCAGCACCCGGTGCCGCTCATGACCGGCTACCAGGGCGACGAGCAGCGCAACGCCGACGCCATGGCGGGCGGTTTCTACCACACCGGAGACGT
Organism: Terrabacter sp. FW104-15G4B; assembly: GCF_058790095.1. NCBI lineage: Bacteria > Bacillati > Actinomycetota > Actinomycetes > Micrococcales > Intrasporangiaceae > Terrabacter > Terrabacter sp. FW104-15G4B. The sequence goes on from NZ_JBYTCI010000005.1 coordinate 57,649, forward strand.
GGCCTCGGTCGACGCCGACGGCTACATCTCCTTCGTCGGGCGCACCGACGACGTCTTCAAGGCCAGCGACTACAAGATCAGCCCCTTCGAGGTCGAGTCGGTGCTCATCGAGCACCCCGCCGTGGCCGAGGCCGCCGTCGTGCCCGCCCCGGATCCGGTGCGCCTCGCGGTGCCCAAGGCGTACATCGCGCTCGCCCCCGGGCACGAGCCCGGCGAGGAGGTGGCCCGCTCGATCCTCGCCCACGCGCGCGACAAGCTCGCGCCGTGGCAGCGGGTGCGCCGCATCGAGTTCTACGAGCTGCCCAAGACGATCTCGGGCAAGATCCGGCGGGTCGAGCTGCGCGGCCGCGAGAACGAGCTGGAAGCCTCGGGCGGGGGTCAGCCGGAGACCGAGTGGCGCGACGACCAATTCCCGGAGCTCAAGGGCTGAGCGGCGAGGTGGTGACGGCCGTGGAGCCGGTGGAGCCCGTCGTGCCCGTCGTGCCCGTCGTGCCCGTCGTGCCCGTCGGCGGCGCGGCCGGGTCGTCCGAGGGAAGCGGCAGGTCCCGCACGCTCGTCTCGTCGATGCGGCTGCAGATGCGCTTGGCCGGGTCGGGCTGGTCCTGACCCGGCTGCTGCGCGGTGGTCGAGGGGGGACGGTATGGGTCGATGCGCGCACCGCTGACGACCTGCACGGTGTCGTAGGCAGGACGTCCCTCGAGCAGGTTGCGGAACGAGTAGCGGCTGAGTGAGGTCAGCTCGCACGAGGTGCCGAACTGCGCGATGTCGAAGGAGTACGGCTGGCCGTTGAGCTCCTGACCAGCCCCCTCGGAGTAGTGCCCGACGACTCCACCGCCGGTGAAGGTGCCGACCTGGATCCGGTTGCCCTCGAGGGCCGGCGTGTGCATGTGCCCGTTCACGAGCAGGCGTCCGCGCTCGATGGCCTCGGCGGCGTACGGCTCGTGCGTCACGACGATGTCGGGCTCCGGCTGGTCCGCGGCGGCGGCGTTGTAGCGGTCCACCGCCGGCTTCTCCTTCGCGACGGGGTCGGCGTTGTCGTCGCCGAAGTAGCGCGGGTCGTTGAAGCCGGTGATGCGCAGGCCGTGGAAGCTCAACTCCCGTAGCGGGCCCGACGGGTCCTCCAGCAGGACGACGTTGGGGACGCGGCGGAGCCGGTCGAGGACGGCGCGGTCAGTGGGGGAGGACTGGTCGTGGTTGCCGCTCGTGAAGATGTAGGGCACGCCCAGGGACTGGATCGACGCGTAGAGGCCGGCGGCGTCGCCCTCCTGGACGCGGCCGAAGTTGAGGAGGTCGCCGCTGTCGATGACGGCGTCGATGTCCTCCTCCTTGATGATCGTGCGCATCAGGGCGTACTGGTTCGCGCCGTGGATGTCCGAGACGAGCAGGATGCGGGCCGAGACGGGTTCGTTGACGTTGCCGGCGACGTACTTCTGCTGCAGCGCCTGGGTGACCGCCAGCAGGTTGCGGAAGTAGGGGGTCACCTGGGTGGCGCGCGCCTCGACGTCGGCGAGCAGGCCGGCGTTGCGCTGGACGACGCCGAGGACACCGCTCGTGCGGTACTCCGCGAAGCGGCTCGGCTGGTAGGTCAGGGCGATGCCGCCGAAGGTGACCGCGGTCGTGACCACCATGGCCGATGCGACGAAGAGCACCTGGTGGCGGCGGGTGCTGCGCTGGCGGATGTAGTGCGAGGCGAGGGCGAGCAGCACCGCGATCGCGGTGGCGCCGACCAGGAAGCGGAGGCCGACCCCCACCGCGGCCTGCGAGATGGCCGAGGAGATCTCGTCGGCAGACGGCTGCAGTGCCTTGATGTCGACGTTGGGTCGGGTGAACAGGTTGGTGATCTCCTCGCGCACCGCGACCTGCACGTCGAGGCCGGGCGCGACGATCGGGGAGACGAACTGGACGTCGACGTCCCCGACGATGGTCGGCGCGTGCAGCACGGGGAGGTGCCGGGGCACGGGGTCGAGGCGCAGGACGGCGCGGTACTGCGACGTCTCCGCGACGGTCGGGGCCAGGTTGGTCGCGGCGACGCCCCCGACGTAGCAGGCGGCGAGCACCGCGAGCCACTTGAGCACGTGCGAGCCGCGGCGCAGCCACGGGCTGTCGCCGGCCAGCAGGTTGCCCAGCTGTCGCATCGCCTCACCCTAACCGGACGTGGACGCGACACCCGGAGGGCGTCATCCGTTCACGTCGTCGTGCTGGGATGGCCCGGTCAGTGCGCCGCATCGAGGAGGACCAATGGCGTCGGCACGCCGCCGCAAGGTCATCGTCGTCATCTCCCTGATGGCGTATGCCGTCCTGCTCGTCCTGGGGCCGCGCCTGCTCGGCGCGTGGTGCGGTGGTGTCACCCTCGTGGCGAGCTTCGCGGTCGGTTTCGCGTCGCTGGTGCTGGTCGTCGCGCCGTGGGCCGCGCATGGTCGGGACCGTACCCTGAGGCGGTGACCCTCGAGCACCGACCGCGCCGGATCATCCTCGTGCGCCATGGCGAGTCCGAGGGCAACCTCGACGACACCATCTACGAACGAGTGCCCGACCACCGGATCAGTCTGAGCGCGAAGGGCTTCGAGCAGGCACGGCAGACGGGCGAGTGGCTCCGTCAGGTCCTGGACGGCGAGTCGGTCGAGGTGTACGCCTCGCCCTACGTCCGCGCTCGGGAGACGCTCGAGGCGCTTGCTCTTCCTGTCGCCGAGCGGGACGTCCGCGTCGAACCGCGTCTGCGCGAGCAGGACTGGGCCAACTTCCAGGACGCTGCCGACATCGCCGACCAACGGGTGCTGCGCAACCGCTACGGCCACTTCTACTACCGCTTCACCCACGGTGAGTCCGGCTCCGACGTCTACGACCGGGTGTCGACCTTCCTCGAGTCGATGCACCGCAACTTCGAGACGCCCGACGCGCCGCGCAACGTCGTCATCGTGACGCACGGCCTGACGATGCGCCTCTTCTGCATGCGCTGGTTCCACTGGAGCGTCGACTACTTCGAGTCGCTCGACAACCCGGAGAACGCGCAACCCGTCGTGCTGCTGCGGCAGGAGGACTTCCACTACAAGCTCGAGGCGCCCTTCTCGCAATGGGACGAGGGCGTGGTGCCCAGCGAGCGGGAACGCTCCAGCTGGCTCTGACGCGACCAGGGAAGGCAGACGGGGCGTCAGCGCTGCGGCTCGACGACGACCTTTAGGCTGGCGGGGTCGTGCGTGAGGGTGTCGAGGGCCGCGCCGTAGTCCGCGAGCGGGAAGCGGTGCGTGATGAGGCCGTCGGTGCGCACCCGTCCGGAGCGGAGCATCGCGAGGGAGCGGTCCATGCAGTTGACCTGGGCGAAGGAGCCCTTGAGGGTCAGCTGACGGCGAAAGACGTCGTAGGGGCTCAGGGCGATCCGGTCGGGCTCGTCGCACATGCCGTAGACGAAGACGGTGCCGTTGGCGGCGGTGAGCGGGGGCAGTGCCTCGACGACGGAGGCGGCGCCCGTGACGTCAACGGTCACGTCGAAGCCTTGCGGCTGCAGGTCCGCGAGGGTGCGGGCTGTCTCGGCGGCGTCCCGGGTGACACGCACGACCCGGTCGGCGCCGTAGGAGCGGGCCAGCTCGAGCTTGAACTCGGTCGGGGCGGCCACGGTGACGCGGCCCGCGCCGCCGTGGACCAGCAACTGGGTCAGCAGCAGGCCGGTGGTGCCCGAACCGACGACGAGCACGTCGGCACCGGGTCGTGGGCCCAGGACGTCCATGCCGTGCACGGCGCACGCAAGGGGCTCGGCGAAGACGGCTACGTCGAGCGGCAGGTCGTCGGCGGCATACACCTTGTGGGCGGGGCTGACGAGCGAGCCGGCGAAGCCGCCGGGGGCGTTGACGCCGAGGGAGTGGAAGCGCTCGCAGAAGAGCGCGTCGCCGCGTGAGCAGGCGGCGCACCGGCCGCAGGCGGACGCGTTGTCGACGACGACGCGCTGACCGATGCGCACGTGGTCGACGCCCTCGCCGACCTCGCGCACCGACCCGACGCTCTCGTGCCCCGGCGTCAGCGGGAAGCTGGCGAAGAAGCCGCCCTCATGCAGGTGCAGGTCGGTGCCGCAGACCCCGGCGAGCTCGACATCCACGACGACCTCGCCGGCCGCGGCGGTGGGGGTCAGGACCTCCCGCACCTCGAAGCTGCGTGGCGCGTCGTAGACGACGGCCCGCGTCACAGGTACTGGCCGGTGGGTCCGGGCTCGCCCGGGCGGTGGTCGCCGGGCTGCATACCGGGGGGAGTGCCGTACGACGTCCCCGGGCCGGCCGGCAGTGCGCGCATCTGCTGGAGCTGCTGCTGGGCAGCCATCTGCTGGGCGACCAGGGCCGTCTGGATGCCGTGGAAGAGGCCCTCCAGCCACCCGACGAGCTGGGCCTGGGCGATCCGCAGCTCGGCGTCGCTGGGGGAGTCGTCGCGGAAGGGCAGGGCGATCCGGTCCAGCTCGGCCACGAGCTCGGGCGCCAGGCCGTCCTTGAGCTCCTCGATGGAGCGGTGGTGGACGTCGGCGAGGCGGCGCCGGCCTGCCTCGTCGAGCGGCGCGTTCCGCACCTCCTCGAGCAGCTGCTTGATCATCGAGCCGATGCGCATGACCTTGGCCGGCTCCTCGACGAGGTCCGCCGGGTTGGTGCGCTCCCGTGGCTCCTCACGGTGGCGGCTGTCGGGGTGATCGCCTCCGCCGGTGCGGCCGTCGTCCTGGCGGTCGTCCCGGCCTCGACCGCCGTCCTGCCGCTGGTCCGCGTTCGCGACGCCCATCCCGTCCGGGGTCACGACCACGATGCGGGAGTCGTCGCCGGTGGCGGCGATGTCGGGGCGCTGGTCCTGTCGGCTCGCGTCGTCACTCATGCCCTCCATCCTGCCCCACCGGGGTCGGGGCCCGTGCGTCCCCCGTCAGGTCGCACAGGCCCCGCGTTCGTGGGGTATGCCGTCGGGTGGCGTCAGCGTGTCCCGGCCGAGGCGAACCACGGGTGGTGGAGGTCGTGGTAGCTGACGTCGCTCATCATGGCGCTCATCTCGTCCATCTCACGCTGCGCATCGGCCGGTGGCGCCTGCTGCTCGCCGTCGCGCGCCTCCGACTCGGTACGGAAGGCCATCGTCTGGGTGAAGAAACCGTCCGGGCCGATCGCGATGGTGCCGCCGATGATGTCGGGCCGGGCCTCGTGCAGCGTGTCCATCGGGCCTTCCATCATGTGCCGGAAGCGCTCGGGGTCGCTGAGCCGGCCCTGGATGACCTGGACGAAGCCGGCGTCGTCGCTGCCGCCGTCGAGCATCATCGTCACGTCGTCGCAGTCGTGGAAGCTCACCTCGCCGTCGAAGAGCCGCGAGGCCTCCTCCCACCACTTCCCCTGCTCCGGTCGCGCCGAGTTGGCCTCCGCCGAGGCGCGTGAGTCGAAGCGGACGACGGCGACGAACTCGCCGTCGTCGGTCAGGCCGTACGTGCCGCCGAGCCAGCCGGTCGCTCCCGGCTCGAGCTCCTCACGCCAGCGGTCCATCTGCTGGTGGAGGGCGTCGGCGTCGGTGCACCGACCTTGGATGACCTGGATGAACACGGTGAACCTCCCTTGTGATCGGGGGCCGCTTCAAGCCGAAGTGGTCCATCGATCGACCGTACGCCGACGAGGCCACCTCGTCACCGGACGAGTCCGACACCGGTCCGAACGTCCCGTCTGACAGGGCAATTCAGGTGGTGAGCAGGATCTTTCCGATGTGGCCCGAGGCCTCCATCTCGCGGTGCGCCTCGGCGGCGTGCTCCAGCGGGTGGCGGGACTGGATAACGGGCCGGACGGCGCCGGCCTCGATGAGCGGCCACACGTGCTCGCGCACGGCGGCGACGATGGCGGCCTTCTCGGGGGCCGGTCGGGCCCGCAGCGACGTCGCGATGACGGCGCCGCGCTTGGCGAGGAGCTTGCCCATGTCGAGCTCCCCCGTGCGGCCGCCCATCAGGCCGATGGTGACGAGCCGGCCGTTCGTCGCGAGCACGTCGACGTTGCGGGCGAGGTACTTCGCGCCCATGTTGTCGAGGATGACGTCGGCGCCGTGGCACTTGGTCAGCTCGCGCACCCGCTCGACGAAGTCCTCCTCGCGGTAGTTGACGAGGAACTCGGCGCCGAGGTCGCGGCACACGTCGAGCTTGGCCTGGCTGCCCGCCGTCACGGCGACGTGGGCGCCGACCGCCTTGGCGAGCTGGATCGCCATGGTGCCGATGCCGGAGCTGCCGCCGTGGACGAGGAGCACCTGTCCGGGCTGGATGTTCGCCACGAGGAAGACGTTGGACCAGACGGTGCACGCGACCTCGGGGAGGCCGGCGGCATCGACCAGGGAGACCCCGCGGGGAACCGGGAGGAGCTGGTCGGCGGGCGCGGCCACCCGTTCGGCGTAGCCCCCACCGTCGAGGAGCGCACAGACCTCGTCACCGACCTGCCAGCCCTCGACGCCCTCGCCGAGTGCGGAGACGCGGCCGCTGACCTCGAGCCCCGGGTACTCCGACGCCCCCTCTGGGGGCGGGTAGTGGCCCAGCCGCTGCATGACGTCGGCGCGGTTGACGCCCGCCGCCGCGACGTCGATGAGGGCCTGCCCGGGGCGGAGCTCGGGGTCGGGCACCTCGTCGAGGACCAGGCTGTCGGCGTCTCCGGGCTCGGGGATCGTGATGGCGCGCATGGGTCCGAGCCTATTGACCGGCTGCCTCGGTGCGCAGGACGGCCCCGCCGGGGGTCGTCGGGTCAGGGCTCGCGCGCCACACGCGCCCGGCGCCGACGACCCGTCCGTCCGGCCCCAGCCGGGTTCCCTCGTCGATGGCGACGCCGCTCGGCGCCAGGCCGGCCGCGACCACGGCGAGGAGCCTCGACACGTTGCCCCACTGGGCGGCGTGCACGTCCACCGCGCCGCGAACCAGACCGATGCCCTCGACCACGGTCACCGCGTCGAGGTCCTCGTTGCTGTCCTCCGGGCAGACCGGAACGCCGTCGATGCGCCACCCGCCGATGACCGCGTGGGAGCCCGCGATCGCCGCGCCCGCGGAGAACCCGGCATACGGCATACCACCGCTGACCAGCGAGCGGATCCGGGCGTAGGACGCCCCCAGCGACGCGTGGTACTCCGGTGTGGGGCCGCCACCGACGAACAACCCGTCGACGCCGTCGAGGGCCGCGGCGTCGAACGGCGTCCCCTCCGCGACGCGCTCCACGACGAGCTCGTGCCCGCCCACCAGGCCGAGGGTGTGGAGGTACTTGTCGTGGTAGGCGAGCGACTCATCGTCGGTCCCCATCACGACGAGAAGGATCCGTGGGTTGCGCCCGGCGCGACGGCGGGCTGCCTCGACGAAGTCGCCGTAGAGGTCGGGCGCCAGGCTGTCGTCCCAGCCGCCGCCGATGAGGTGGACGTCCATGGAGGCACCCTAGGGAAGGCGCGGTCCCCGTGTGGCCCTCGAGCGCGACTCAGCGGCGGAGGGCGGCCGGGCTGAGGCGGCGTGCGATGTCGTCGGCGGCCATGCGGGCCCGGGCGACCAGCTCGTCGACGTGCTGGCCCGTCGCGTCGGACGTGCGAAGCGTCACCGCGATGGCGGCCAGGGGGCGGCCCGCCCGGTCGAGGACGGGCACGGCGACCGACGACAGGTCCGGCGTGACCGTCCCCTCCTCCCGCGCGTGGCCGTCGGTGCGGGTGCGGGCGAGAACGCTGCGCAGCTCGGCGAGCGACCGCGGACCCCCACCGCTGCGTAGCACGAAGGACTCACGGTCGGGGTAGAGGGCGCGGACCTGCGTCGCGGGCAGCGCCGACAGCATCGCCAGCCCGCTAGCGGTGAGGTGCGCGGGCAGGCGCACGCCGACGTCGGTGACGAGCATCGGCTGTCCGGGCGCGCGCTCCTCGAGCAGGTAGATGACGTCGCGTCCGTCGAGCGTGGCGAAGTGGGCGTTGCGGCCGCAGTGGTCGACGAGCCGGCGCATCGGGGCGCGCGCGACGCGAGCCAGGGGAGCCTGCCGCTGGTAGGCCGACCCCAGCTCGTATGCCGCCTGGCCCAGGCCGAAGCGGCGCTCCTCGACGTAGTGGGTGACGTAGCCGCGGGCGTGCAGCACCTTGAGCAGGTGGTAGACGGAGCTGCGCGGCAGCCCGAGGTCGCGGGCGATGGACGCGGCGGGCACCGGCTCGGCATGGCGGGAGAGGTGCTCGAGGACGTCGAGCGCGTTGGCAGCGGCCGGGGCGTTGGACACCCTCCACCTCCTGCCTCGAGATCGGCGACGTCTCGCATCCGAGACAATTGTCCTCCTCGATGGGCCGTCGCGCCAGCCGTCGGGCTGTTCGATGGGAGGCATGAACCCAGCACCACTCTCGAACACCGTCGCCGACGTCGCCACCGATGGGACGGCTGGGGCCCCTGGGACCGGGACCACCGTCACGGTCGGCACCGGGCCGCTCTCGATCGACGACGTCGTCGCCGTCGCGCGCCACGGCGCCCGGGTCGTGCTGTCCGCCGAGGCCGAGGCGGAGATCGCACGCAGCCGGGCCGTCATCGAGGCGCTCGCCGACGACACCGTCGCCCACTACGGCGTCTCCACCGGCTTCGGCGCTCTCGCCACCCGGCACATCCCCACCGCCCTGCGAGCGCAGCTGCAGCGCTCCCTCGTGCGTTCGCACGCCGCCGGCGCCGGACCCGAGGTCGAGCACGAGGTCGTTCGCGCCCTCATGCTGCTGCGCTTGTCCACCCTGGCGACCGGCCGCACCGGCGTGCGCCTCGCGACCGCGAGGGCGTATGCCGCCGTGCTGAGTGCCGGGATCACCCCCGTCGTGCACGAGTACGGCTCTCTCGGCTGCTCCGGCGACCTCGCACCACTCTCGCACTGCGCGCTCGCAGTCATGGGCGAGGGTCCAGTCCGCCTCGCCGACGGCACACTCACCGACGCGGCAACCGCCTTGCAGGACAACGGGATCGAGCCGGTCGTGCTCGCTGAGAAGGAGGGCCTGGCCCTCATCAACGGGACCGACGGCATGCTCGGCATGCTGGCCCTCGCCATCCACGACCTGCGCCACCTGCTCAAGGTCGCCGACGTGTCGGCTGCGATGAGCGTCGAGGGCCTGCTCGGCACCGACGACGTCTTCGCCGCCGACCTGCAGGCACTGCGGCCCCATCCCGGGCAGGCGGCGTCCGCGGCGAACATCCTTGCAGTGATGGCTGATTCGCCGATCCGGGAGTCGCACCGCACGGAGGAGTGCACGAGGGTGCAGGACGCCTACTCCCTGCGCTGCGCGCCACAGGTGCACGGCGGCGCCCGCGACACCGTGGAGCACGCCGCGCGCGTGGCCGCCGCCGAGCTCGCCTCAGCCGTCGACAACCCCGTCGTGACCCTCGACGGCCGGGTCGAGTCCAACGGCAACTTCCACGGTGCACCCGTCGCCTACGTCCTCGACTTCCTTGCCATCGTCGCGGCCGACGTCGCCTCGATGGCCGAACGGCGCACCGACCGCTTCCTCGACCAGGCCCGCAACCAGGGCCTGCCGCCCTTCCTCGCCCACGACCCCGGCGTCGACTCCGGCCTGATGATCGCGCAGTACACCCAGGCCGCGATGGTCTCGGAGCTGAAGCGGCTCGCCGTGCCCGCGTCGGTCGACTCGATCCCGAGCTCGGCCATGCAGGAGGACCACGTGTCGATGGGCTGGTCGGGCGCCCGCAAGCTGCGCCGCTCGGTCGACGCGCTGGGCCGGGTCCTGGCCATCGAGCTGCTGACCGCGGCGCGCGGCATCCAGCTGCGGGCGCCGCTCGAGCCGGCTCCGGCCACGGGTGCCGTCATCGCGGCGCTCGACGCGCGGACCAACGCCGCGCCCGGGCCCGACCGCTTCCTCGCCCCCGACATCGAGGGCGCGTGCGCGGCCGTGACGGACGGCGACGTGCTCGCCGCCGCCGAGTCCGTCACGGGCCCGCTGCTCTGAACCACACGGCATACCAACGGTTTCCACTCGAAGGAGAGTGACATGGAAGGTGCACGACCCGTCCGCGCTGCACGGGGGACGACCCTGACGGCGCAGTCGTGGGCCACCGAGGCCCCGCTGCGGATGCTCATGAACAACCTCGACCCCGAGGTGGCCGAGCGCCCCGACGACCTCGTCGTCTACGGCGGCACCGGGCGCGCGGCACGCGACTGGAAGTCCTTCGACGCCATGGTCCGCACCCTGACCACGCTCAAGCAGGACGAGACGATGCTCGTCCAGTCCGGTCGTCCAGTCGGGGTCATGCAGACCCACGAGTGGGCGCCGCGGGTGCTCATCGCCAACAGCAACCTCGTCGGCGACTGGGCGACGTGGCCCGAGTTCCGCCGGCTCGAGCACCTCGGGCTGACGATGTACGGCCAGATGACGGCCGGGTCATGGATCTACATCGGCACCCAGGGCATCGTCCAGGGCACCTACGAGACCTTCGCAGCCGTCGCCGAGAAGCGCTTCGGCGGCACCCTCGCCGGCACCCTGACCCTGACCGGCGGCTGCGGCGGCATGGGCGGGGCTCAGCCGCTCGCCGTCACCATGAACGACGGCGCCTGCCTCATCGTCGACGTCGACCCGGCCCGTCTGCACCGCCGCGTCGAGCACCGCTACCTCGACGAGGTCGCGACCGACCTCGACGACGCGATCGAGAAGGCGCTCGCGGCCAAGCGTGAGCGCCGCGGCTGGTCGGTCGGCGTCGTCGGCAACGCGGCCGAGATCTTCCCCGAGCTGCTCCGGCGCGGCGTCGAGATCGACATCGTCACGGACCAGACGTCGGCACACGACCCGCTCAGCTACCTGCCCGAGGGGGTGGCGCTGGAGGACTGGGCCGAGTACGCCGAGAAGAAGCCCGAGGACTTCACCGACCGCGCCCGCGCCTCCATGGCCAAGCACGTCAAGGCGATGGTCGAGTACCAGGACGCCGGCGCCGAGGTCTTCGACTACGGCAACTCGATCCGCGACGAGGCCCGCCAGGGCGGCTACGACCGCGCCTTCGAGTTCCCCGGCTTCGTGCCCGCCTACATCCGCCCGCTCTTCTGCGAGGGCAAGGGCCCGTTCCGCTGGGCGGCCCTGTCAGGCGACCCGCGTGACATCGCCGCGACGGACAAGGCCGTGCTCGACCTCTTCCCCGACAACGACCGCCTGCACAAGTGGATCCGCGGGGCGCAGGAGCGGATTGCCTTCCAGGGCCTGCCGGCCCGTATCTGCTGGCTCGGCTACGGTGAGCGCGACAAGGCGGGGCTCGCCTTCAACGAGCTCGTCCGCACCGGTGAGGTCAGCGCCCCCATCGTCATCGGCCGCGACCACCTTGACTCCGGCTCGGTCGCCTCCCCGTACCGCGAGACCGAGTCGATGGCCGACGGATCCGACGCCATCGCCGACTGGCCGCTGCTCAACGCCCTCGTCAACACGAGCTCGGGCGCGAGCTGGGTCTCGATCCACCACGGCGGGGGTGTCGGCATCGGCCGCAGCCTCCACGCCGGCCAGGTCTCGCTCGCCGACGGCACCGACCTCGCCGCGCAGAAGCTCGCGCGCGTGCTGACCAACGACCCCGGCATGGGGGTCATCCGGCACGTCGACGCCGGCTACGACATCGCCGACCGGGTCGCGCACGAGCGCGGCGTCCGCATCCCCATGCAGGAGGGCTGAGATCGCGTATGCCGGGGGTCGGGCTGCCGGTCAGCGGGGACGCCGCACCCGGATCGGGCCCTTGGCGTGGTCGGGGTCGATGACCCGCCCACCCTGCGTGATCTCGGCGCGCCCTGCCGCCACGAGCCGCCGCGCCGCCGAGCGCGCGGGCTCCATGAGGTCACGCCATTCGTCGGCGCCCACCTCGCGGGCGGCCTCGCTCGGGCAGACGGACGCGTCTCGGGCCCGGGAGTCGAGGAGAGACTCCAGGGAGTCCTGCAGCTTCAGGTCGACCTGGGTCAGGCCGTGCTTGCGGCAGCTGTCCGAGCACCAGCGAACCGACTCCCAGTCGCGCTCCCACGCCTTGCGCCACGTGATGGTGCGGCCGCACCGGTCGCACGGCTTGGTGGGCAGCTGGGAGCGGGGCATGGCCACCAGTCTGCGCCACCGTGACCTCTCGACGGTTCGCGGGGCGCGAAAGGTGGCGCTTCGACGGGTCGGAGGGCGCGAAACGTGGCCTCTCGACGAGTGTGAAGGCGCGAGATGTGGCCTCTCGACGTCAGGGGGTCTTGCGGACCTCCTCGTCGGAGATGTCGGCGACGGTCGCGTCGAAGAGGCGGATGACGTCGTCGCCGTTGACGGTCAGGCCGATCCCGTGACCGCCGCCGCCGAGGGAGACGAGGCGCCCGACGAGGTGGCTGTCGGCGATGACCGGGAGGCGCGTGGCCGAGCCGAAGGGCGTGATCGTGCCCCGCTCGTAGCCGGTTACGGCCTTGGCCGCCTCGGCGTCGGGCATCGAGATCCGGTTGGTGCCGAGCAGAGCCCTCACCTTGGCCCACGAGAAGGTGCGGTCACCGGGTACGAGGACGAAGACATGGTCATCCTCCGCGCGGCGCACGACGAGCGTCTTGATGAGGTCACGGGGCTCGATGCCCCGCGCTGCGGCCGCCTCCTCGAGGCTGGAGACGCGTCCGTGCCGGGTCACCGCGTGCTCGATCCCGGCCGCGACCGCCGCGTCGACGGCCGGCGTGCGGACGGGCTCGTCGCCCTGCTGGACAGACCCGGACTCACTACGCTCGGGCTTGCCGTCGCCGTCGGGTGCATCCGCGTCGTCTGCGAGGGACATGTGGCAGAGCCTAGTGACCGAACCGGCCGCAGTCCCGGGCCGGACGAGGAGTGGTGAGCAGGTGACGACGACCTTCGACCGGATGTGGGCCGACCTCGCACCCGTCGGTCGCGCCCCGGAGACCGGTGGCTACCGCCGCTACGCCTGGACACGGACCGACCACGAGCTGCGCGAGTGGTTCGCGGGCGAGTGCGCGTCCCGCGGCCTCGACCTCGTGGAGGACCGTGCCGGCAACCAGTGGGGCTGGTGGGGCGATCCCGACACGACCCCGGGCGTCGTCATTGGCTCGCACCTCGACTCCGTGCCCGACGGGGGCGCCTTCGACGGCCCGCTCGGCGTCGTGAGCGCGCTGGCGACCGTCGACGCGCTGCGCGAGGCCGGCGTGGAGCCGGACGTGCCGCTCGGAGTGGTGAACTTCGTCGACGAGGAGGGCGCCCGGTTCGGGATCGCCTGTGCGGGCTCGCGCATCATCACGGGCGCCCTCGACGCGGACCGGGCGCGATCGCTCACCGATGGCGACGGCGTGTCGATGGCGCAGGCCTGGGCGCAGGCCGGGCGCGACCCCGAGGCGCTCGGGCGCGACGACGAGGCGGTGCGCCGGGTGGCCCGCTTCGTCGAGCTGCACGTCGAGCAGGGCAAGGCGCTCGCCCTCGCACCGGACGGCGGCGACGACCTCACCGACCCCTCGCGCGCCGTCGCGATCGGCACCGACATCTGGCCGCACGGCCGGTGGCGCATCGACATCCCCGGCGAGGCCAACCATGCGGGCACGACCCGCATCGCCGACCGCCGGGACGCGATGCTCGGCCTCGCCGCCGTCGTGCAGGCAGCCCGGTCGTATGCCGTCGCCCTCGGCTGCGTGGCCACGGTGGGCAAGGTCAACGTCATCCCGGGCGGCGTCAACGCGATCCCGAGCCACGTCACCGCGTGGCTCGACGCGCGCGGCTCGAGCGAGCACGTCGTGCACGCGGCCGTGGACGCTGTCGTGTCGGAGGCCAGCCGCGTCGGTGCGACGACGACGTCGGAGTCGTGGACTCCCACGACGACGTTCGACGCGGACCTCGTGAAGCGCCTTCACGGCATACTCCCGGACGCGCCGCTGCTCGGCACGGGGGCCGGGCACGACGCGGGTATCCTCGCAACACACGGCCTGCCCAGCGCCATGCTCTTCGTCCGCAACCCCACCGGGGTCTCACACTCACCTGCCGAGTTCGCGAGCGCCGACGACTGCCACCACGGCGTCGCGGCCCTCACCGCCGTCGTGACCGAGCTGTGCACGAGGAAGGATCCCCAGACGATGAGCGAGCTGCGATGACTGCCTTCTGGTGTGAGAGTGCTTGGTTGACAGGCGGATTCGCGAGCCGGGTTCGCCTCGTCACGCAGGACGGCCTGTTCAAGGAGGTCCTCGTCGACGCGGATCCGGAGCCCGACGACGTGCGCCTCCCCGGCGTGACGCTGCCCGGCATGGCGAACGCGCACAGCCATGCGTTCCACCGCGCGCTGCGCGGCCGGGTCAACGGTGGCGGAGGCAACTTCTGGAGCTGGCGCGAGCAGATGTACGCCGCCGCGGAGCAGCTGAACCCCGACACGTACTTCGCGCTGGCGCGGGCGGTGTTCGCCGAGATGGTGGAGGCCGGCATCACGCTCGTCGGGGAGTTCCACTACGTCCACCACCGCCCCGGCGGGCAGCCCTACGGCGACCCGAACGCCATGGGCCTGGCCGTGCGCCAGGCCGCCGACGAGGCCGGCATCCGGCTCACGCTGCTCGACACCTGCTACCTCGAGGGCGGCCTCAACGGCGGCGGCCACGTCGAGCTGCACCCTGGCCAGCGCCGGTTCAGCGACGGCACGGTCGATGCGTGGGCGGAGCGCATGTCGGTCCGTCGGACGGGGACCGACCGGGTGCGTCTCGGTGCGGCGATCCACTCGGTGCGCGCCGTGAAGCGAGAGGACCTGCCCAAGGTCGTCGAGGCCGTCGGGGATCTTCCGCTGCACGTGCACCTCTCGGAGCAGCCGGGCGAGAACCTCGCGTGCCAGATGTTCTACGGCGCCAGCCCGACCCAGCTGCTCGACGAGGCGGGCGCCCTCGGGGCCCACTCGACGGCCGTGCACGCCACGCACCTGGAGGACCGCGACATCGACCTGCTCGGTGGCACCGGCACCGGCGCGTGCTTCTGCCCCACGACCGAGCGCGACCTCGCCGACGGCATCGGCCCGGCGCGGGCGCTGCACGACGCCGGCAGCCCACTCTCGCTCGGCTCCGACCAGCACGTCGTGATCGACCCGTTCGAGGAGCTGCGCGGCCTCGAGATGCACGAGCGGCTCCTCACCAACGAGCGAGACCGCTTCTCCGCCAACGACCTGCTCCTCGCGGCGTCCTTCAACGGCTACCGCTCCCTCGGCTGGTCCGACGGCGGCCACCTCAGCAAGGGCGCGCTCGCCGACTTCGTGACCGTCCGCACCGACACGGTCAACACCGCCGGCGCCGCCTACGACCAGATCATCTACGCCTGCGTCGCGTCCGACGTCTCGACCGTCGTCGTCGGCGGCGAGGTCGTCGTCAGCGACGGCCACCACCGCATGGGCGACGTCGGGCGGTTGCTCGTCGGCGCGATCGACCGGGTGGCCGGAGGGGTCCCGGCGTGAGCCTGCTCCTCACGGGCATCGCAGAGCTGACCACGAACGACCCCTCGCGCGGTGATGGCGCCGGCGACCCGGGCGACGCCCTGCTCGGCATCGTCCGCGACGCCGCGCTCGTCGTGTCCCCGGAGGGCGTCGTCGAGTGGGTGGGTGCCGCCGCCGACGCCCCCGCCGCCGACGAGCGCCGCGACCTCGGCGGCCGCGCCGTCATCCCGGGCTTCGTCGACTCGCACACCCACCTCGTCTTCGCCGGTGACCGCTCCGCGGAGTTCGCGGCACGCATGTCGGGCACGCCCTACGACGGCGGCGGCATCGCCGTCTCGGTCGCCGCGACCCGCGCCGCGAGCGACGACGAGCTGCGGCGGCTCGTCGCGGCCCGCGTGGCCGAGATGCGGGCGCAGGGCACGACCACGGTCGAGATCAAGAGCGGCTACGGCCTCACCCTCGACGACGAGCTGCGCAGCCTGCACATCGCGCGTGAGCTCACCCCACACACGACCTTCCTGGGGGCGCACGTGGTGCCAGGGGAGTACGCGAGCGACCGCGCGGCATACGTCGGGCTCGTGACGGGCCCCATGCTGGACGCAGTCGTGGCGAACGGCGCCACCACGCTGGCCGAGAGCATCGACGTCTTCTGCGAGCCGCACTCCGCCCACGCCTTCGACGGCGACGAGGCGCGTACGGTCCTCGAGGCCGGGCGCGCGGCGGGCCTCGCCCTGCGCGTCCACGGCAACCAGCTCGGCCACGGCCCGGGCGTGCGGCTGGCGTGCGAGCTGGGCGCCCGCAGCGTCGACCACTGCACCTTCCTCGACGACGCCGACGTGGAGGCGCTCGCCGGCGCACGTGGCACGACGGTCGCGACCCTGCTGCCGGGCGTGGAGTTCTCCACCCGGTCGCCCTACCCCGACGCGCGCCGGCTCGTCGACGCCGGCGTCGACGTCGCGCTGGCCAGCGACTGCAACCCCGGCACCTGCTACTCGTCGTCGATGCCCTTCGCGATCGCGCTCGCGGTGCGGGAGATGGGCCTGACCCCGGCCGAGGCGCTGCACGCCGCGACGGCCGGCTCCGCGCGGTCGCTCGGACTGGACCGCAGCATCGCGCCGGGGCAGCCGGCCGAGCTCGCCATCATCGACGGCCCGAGCCACCTGCACCTCGCCTACCGCGCTGGAGTGCCGATCGTGCGGGCCCTCGACCTCTGAGCCCACGGGACCCCTATGGGACCTTCGTCCCTTGTCGGAGCCGCTCGGCGGGAGTGAACTCAGCCGAGGGAGCGGGTCCCGCTCGTCGACGGCGGAGGAGGCGCGAATGGGCAGCATGCGCGCCTGGGTCGTCGACGAGCCGGGGCCGCTCCGCGGTCACCCACTCGTCCACGTCGAGATCGATGTGCCGGAGCCGGGCCCCGGGGAGGTCCTGGTCCGGGTGTCGGCCTGCGGGGTGTGCCGCACCGACCTGCACGTCGTGACCGGCGACCTGCCCCGGCACCGTCACCGCGTCGTGCCCGGTCACGAGGTCGTGGGCGAGGTCGCGCTGCTCGGCGAGGGGGCGCACCGCTTCGCCCCCGGCGACCGCGTCGGCGTGGCCTGGCTGCGGAGCACGTGCGGCTTGTGCCGCTGGTGCCGCGCAGGGCGTGAGAACCTATGTGCCACATCGAGGTACACGGGTTGGGACGCCAACGGCGGCTACGCGCCGTGGACCGTCGCCCCGGAGGCGTTCGCCTACCGGCTGCCCACCTCGTTCTCCGACGTCGAGGCCGCGCCGCTGCTCTGCGCGGGCATCATCGGCTACCGGGCGCTCCGCCGGGCGGAGCTGCCGCCGGGCGGGCGGCTCGGCATCTACGGTTTCGGCGCGAGCGCGCACCTCACGGCGCAGCTCGCGGTCGCCCAGGGCGCGGAGGTGCACGTGCTGACGCGCGGAGGGGGCGCGCGGGAGCTCGCGGCAGAGCTCGGGGCGACCTCCGTCGGTGGTGCGCACGACGCGCCCCCGGTGCCGCTCGACGCAGCCATCCTCTTCGCACCCGCGGGCGAGCTCGTGCCGTTGGCCCTCGAGGCGCTGGGCCCCGGTGGCACCCTCAGCGTCGCGGGCATCCACCTGAGCGACGTGCCCGTGCTGGACTACGAGCGCCATCTCTTCCGGGAACGCAGCCTGCGCAGCGTCACCAGCAACACCCGGCAGGACGGTGAGGAGTTCCTGCTGCTCGCCGAGCGGCTGGGCCTTCGGGTGACGACCACCCCGGTGCCGATGGCCGAGGCGGACCGCGCCCTGGCCGACCTGGAGGCAGGACGCGTCCGCGGCGCCGCGGTCCTGGTGCCCGACTTCTCGGGCCCCTGACCGGCCGCGACCGGCCGCGACCCGCGCCGTCGCGTGGCTGGCGCTACGAGCCCGTGTCCTCGGCCTTCTCCGCATGGTCGCAGCGCAGCACCGAACCGGGGCCCGGATGGATCATCCCGGTGTGGCCGTCTGCCCACCGGACGACGTAGGGCGGCCCACCGGCCTCACCCATCACCTCGACGATGGTCCCTTCGCGCGTGCTCTGCCCGACGTGCTCCGCCGCCATCGTGATGCGGTCACCGACCTGTGCCTCCATGGCACACCTCCTCACGCTTCGCGGTGCGAGGCCTCGCCCGCTCCCTCCAGCACACCACCACGAGCCGCTGCGCGAAAGGCTTCCGCCCGTTCGGTGCGTCACCGAGCGGCTCCGGTCGCCGTGAGTCGAGCAGCGCCCGCTCGCTCAGCCAGGGGACGACCACCGTGCTGTCATGCTCGCGGCAGATCCGCCCGGCGAGGGCGTATGCCGCGTCGGGCCGGGCGTCCACGAGGTAGTCCGTCTCGACCCTGCGCGGGGCGGCGGCATGATGATCCCGGTCTCGCACCCGGAGGGCGGGGTTCAGAAGGGTGGTGGGTCGTCGGCCGGTTGGGCTGGTCCGGGATCCGGGGGCCCGGAGCGGGGGTCGTGGAGTGCTTCGCGCCAGTCCTTGGGGTAGGTGACGTAGTCGCGTCCGGGCGGCGAGGTCCAGTGGATGCCCTGGTGGTCGGTGCGGCGCACGTCCCAGATCCGGGCGGTCTTGCCGTTGTGGCAGCCGCGGCTGAGGGACTCGGCGTTGGAGACGTGGGTCGGGCCGGCCGGCCAGGGCACGAGGTGGTCGAGGTCGCACCGCTCGGCCGGGACCTGGCAGCCCGGCCCGCGGCAGACGCCGTCGACGGCCCGGACGTGCTCGAGCATCTCGCGGGTCGGGGTGTAGCGGTCGCTGGACAGCTCCAGGGCCCGGCCGGTGTCGACGTCGACCGCCAGGCGCTGCCACACCGAGCCGGGCGCGGTGATGATCTCGCGGGCGTGCACGGCGGTGACCCAGCCGTGGCCGGGCAGCTCTCAGGCCGCGTCGGACAGCCCAACGGCCACCTCGAACGGCACGACGATCCGCACCGCGGCCGGCGCCGCGCCGGTCAGGATCGCGGCGCAGGTGGGCCCGTCGGGCATGCCATGCCTGCCGTGGGTGTCGCCGGAGGCTGGGGCGAGCACCCCGAAGAGGGCGAGGTCGCAGAGCAGGTCGCTGCGCAGCTGGTCCAGGGACCGGTCATCGCCGCCGGCCCGGGCTGCGCGGGCCAGGGCCTCGACCCGGTCCAGGGCGGCGACGACGCGTTCGGCAGGGGCCACGACGGTGAACGTGCCCATGCCGTCCTCGACGACCCGCCCGTAGGCAGTGCGGCGCAGCCGGGCCGCGTGGCGCCGCTGCTCGCTGCCGCGGGAGTCGGCCGAGCGGACGCAGCGTTGCAGCCGGGTCGCGAAGAGCCGCTGGGAGGCGACCGTGCCGTCCGGGGCCGGGGCGAGCACGGTGGTCTCGAGGTCGGCGATGACCTCGTCGCCGAGCGTCCTGGTCTCGACAACGACCCGCAGGGCTCGCTGCAGGCTGACCGCGCCGGCCCGCAGGCGCTGGCGCAGCACGCGGTGCCGCCGCGGGGCGGTGGCCAGCTCGAGGCGGCGGGCCACCTCGGCGGCGCCGACGCCGGTGGCGCAGGCGATCTCCTGCCCGGTGACCTGCTCGGCCGTGATCGGGACCGGCGAGGTCGTCGTCAGCCGGGCCAGCAGCTGCTCCTCGACGCAGTGCAGCGCGGCATACGCGTCGATGAGCCGGCCCTCGAGGCGCGCCTTGTCGACCTCGAGCCGCTCGATCTGCGACAGCACGCCGTCAGCCTCGTCCTCCAGCGAGACAGGTGGACGCTGCACCCCAGAACCTGCGGCGCCGGCGGTCCCGACGCCGCCACGGCGAAGCACCGCGACGATCCGCGGGTTGAGGTGACCGCCCTGGCCATCCGCATCGGACGGGCGCCCGGCTTCGAGGAATGGCACGAACTCACTCCCCTCACCCGGAACGCCGACTACCTGTAGTAGAACACCTGTTCGAACGAAAGGCAAGGGTTTCAACCAACGGAGGTGGTAGCGGGGCCGAGAATCTGAGTGAGATCGGCCTTCTCCCACCTCGTGGTGGTCGTGAAGGGGCACCATCCGGAGGGAGCACACCGGATGGTGCCCGGCTCTGCCGTCAGCGGTGGCCGGTGGCCTTGTCGATCGCCTTCTGCGTCGCCTTGTCGGCCTTCGCCTGCGCCTTGGCGAGCTTGCGCGCCGCCTTCTTGTCGGTGGGCGACACCTGCTCGTCCTCGAGCGCCTTGGGCAGGCGGCCGGTGGAGTGCCGGTAGTAGGCGGCAGCGCCGCGTTCGGCGGCGACGCGGGCCGCGGCCACGGCCATCGAGGACAGCGCGGTGAAGAGGATGACGTCGCGGTTGCGTTCCCGCTCGAAGTCCCCCTTGACCGGGACGTTGCGGCCGGTGGCGAGCTTCCAGCCCTTCTGGGTGGCGTCGGTCGCGACCTTCGTCGCGATGATCGTCGTGCCGATGCTGAGGATCTTCCAGATCGGACCGCCCACCGGGGTGCGCGGTGGGGTGGTGACCTCGGCCTTGGCCTGCGCCAAGGCCTTCTTCGTGTTCTTGGAACCCATGCAGTGACCGTACCCACGCGGCCGGAGGTAGAGTCGACCGGACAACTGAAGAGCACCACCCACCCATCACGACAGGGGAGCGCGACACGCGCTGAGAGTGCGGCAGCCCACGGGCCGAGCCGCAGACCCTCGAACCTGCTCCGGTTAGCACCGGCGAAGGAAGTCGGTATTTCTCAGGCCACCGCACGGCATACGTCAGCGACGTGTCCGTCCGGGCGGCTTCCCCCAGGTATCCACACGTATCCACTGGAACCCGGGAGACACCACCATGTCCACGTCCATCACCGCGAGCGGGCCGCTGACCCGCTGGCGCACCATCGACCTGCTCACCTGCGCCTTCCTCGGGGTCGCCTTCGGCGTCGCCTACTGGGCTTGGGGGCTCGTCTACGCCGTCCCCTCGGCCGCTGTCTCGGCGGGCTTCCCCCCGCTGGGCGCCCTCTTCAACTGGCCCTGGCTCGTGGCCGGCATCGTCGGCATGCTGATCATCCGCCGACCCGGCGCGGCGGTCTTCACCGAGCTGCTCGCCGCGATCGTGTCGGCGCTGATCGGGACCCAGTGGGGCCTGGCAACCCTCGTGTCCGGCTTCGTGCAGGGGCTCGGCGTCGAGCTCGGCTTCGCAGTCTTCGGGTATGCCGTCTACCGCTGGGCGCCGCTGCTGCTCGGTGGCTTCCTCGGCGGGGCCTTCGAGGCCGTCTACGAGTGGTACTCCTACTGGACCGACTGGGGATGGGGCTACAAGATCGCCTACCTGTTCCTGCTCGGCGGGTCCGTGGCCGTCTTCGGCTCGCTCCTCGCGGTCGGCCTGACGCGACTGCTCGCAGGCGCCGGGGCGCTCAACCCGTTCCCGCCGGGCCAGGAGGTCCGTGAGCAGCGCGCCGTCTGACCCCGTGCACGCGGACACTCCGGTGACGACGCGGACCCACGACGACCCACGCCGGGACGCGGCCCGGACCGGGGGCGGCGCCGAGGTTCAGGTGCGGAACCTGACGTGGCGACCGTTCGGGCGCGCGCGTCCGGTCCTGCACGGCCTCGACCTCACCGTCGGGCCCGGCGAGCGCGTGCTGCTCGCCGGGCCGAGCGGCTCCGGCAAGTCGACGCTGCTGCGAGCCGTGGCCGGTCTGCTGCTGACCGCCGATGCCGGCGACCTGTCGGGCACGGTGACGGTGGGCGGCCGGGAGCCGCAGGACGCACCGGGCTCGGTGGGCCTGGTGCTGCAGGACCCCGGCGCGGGCGTCGTCGCGTCGAGCATCGGGCGCGACGTCGCCTTCGGCCTGGAGAACGTCTCGCTGCCCCGTGAGGAGATGCCCTCCCGCGTGCGGGCCGCGCTGGGCGAGGTGGGGCTCGCCATGTCGCCCGACAGCTCGCCGGCCACCCTCAGCGGCGGTGAGTCGCAGCGGCTGGCGCTCGCCGGGGCCCTCGCGATGGAGCCGTCCGTGCTGCTGCTCGACGAGCCGACGGCGATGCTCGACGCGTCCACGGCCGCGCAGGTCACGGCGGTCGTCGACGACGTCGTCGAGCGTCGCTCGCTGACGCTGGTCGTCGTCGAGCACCGGCTCGAGGGCTGGGTCGACCTCGTCGACCGCCTCGTCGTCCTCGATGCCTCTGGTGCCGTCGTCGCCGACGGCGAGCCGCACCAGGTCCTCGCGCAGCGCGCGGGGGCGCTTGCCGCCCAAGGCATCTGGGTCCCGGGGCTGCCCGGCCCCGAGCCGCTCCGGCTCAAGCTCGAGCCGGCCCCGGACGCCGCGGCCGGACGCGTGCAGCAGGGGCGGCTCGTGGCCGCCGCCTCCGGGGTCCGCGTCGAGCACCGCAGCCGGCGCCTCGGCCAGCCCTCGCGCACGACCCTGGCCGTCGACGGCGCGGACCTCGAGGCCCGAGCCGGCCAGGCCGTCGCCCTCGTCGGGCCGAGCGGCGCGGGCAAGTCCTCGCTCATGACCGTCCTCGGCGGTCTGGTCGCACCGGCACGGGGGAGCATCGAGGTGGCCCTGGCCCTGACGCCTGCCGAGACCGCGCCCCGCGCGACGGCGCGCGACCGGCTGGCGCCACCGCACGAGTGGTCCTCGCGGGATCTCGCCCGGGTCACGGCGTGGGTGCCGCAGCGCGCCGCCACGAGCCTCGTCGGGCGAACGGTTCGCGACGACGTCCTCACCACGCCGCTCGCGCTCGGGCACGACCCCGTCGTCGCGGGCCGCCGGGCCGACGCCCTGCTGGAGGCCCTGGGCCTCGGCCACCTCGCCGACGCCGACCCGCGCCAGCTCTCCGGCGGGGAGCAGCGTCGCCTCGCCATGGCGTCCGCAGTGGCCCACGGGCCGGCCCTCGTCCTCGCCGACGAGCCGACCGTCGGGCAGGACCGTCTCACGTGGGCGGCCGTCTCGGGCGTGCTCGCCGCCGCGCGCGCCGAGGGGGCGGCCGTCGTGGTGACCACCCACGACGCCGGGGTGGTCGACGACGCCGACCGGGTGGTCCGGCTGTCCGCCCCGGTGCAGCCAGAGCCCGACCCGGAGCCCGAGCGCCGACCGCTGCTCGCCCGCGTCGGGCCGCTCGCCCTGCTCGCCGCGGCCCTGTGCGTGCTGCCGCTGCCCGCCCTGCTCGACACGTGGCGCCAGGGCCTCGCCGTCCTTACCGTCGAGGTCCTGCTGGGGCTCGTCGGCCTGCTCGCCCCCGGCCGCGGTCGAAGGCCACGTGGTCGGCTGCGCGGAGTCCTCGCGCGGCTCGCCCCCGCGGCGCTCGCCGTCGTCGGGGTCGGATGGTCGGCGTGGCTGCTCGGCGGCCACGACCTCGAGATCGCGGCCGGAGCTGCCGTGCGCGTGCTCTGCCTGCTCGTGCCGTCGGCCTTCGTCGTCGGCTTCCTCGACCCGGAAGGGCTCGGTGACCACCTCGCGCAGCGGCTGTGGCTGCCCGCCCGCGCGATCGTCGCGGCCACTGCGGCGCTCCAGCGGGTGCAGTCCTTCGGCACGCTCTGGACCGAGCTCATGACGACGCGCCGGGTGCGCGGTGTCCGGGCCGACCGGGGCCCGGTCGCCAGGGGCCGCGAGGCGGTCGTCGTCACCGGCGGGCTGCTCATCGGCGCCCTCGGGCAGGCCTCGGCACTCGCGCTCGCGATGGACGCGCGCGGCTTCGCCCAGGCGCGGCGACGCACATGGGCCGGCCCCGCGCCGTGGCGGCTGCCCGACACGCTGGCCCTCCTCGCCGGGCTGCTCGTGGTCGGCGCGGCCGTCGCGGCCCGGCTGCTGCTGCCCTGACCTGCCGGCGGGGCACAATGGGCGGCGCACACCTGCCGACAAGGAAGGGGCCGCCCGTGCCCATGCCAGGCCGACCCCGCGCCGCCTGCCGCACCAGCCGCACCACCGGCGTGCGCCGCGACGCCAAGCGGGCGTATGCCGTGCCGTCCCTCGCGATGGCCGTGCCCGCCTCGCTCGTCCTCGCGCTCGCCGCGTGTGGCCAGCCGGCGCCGTCGAACGACGACTCGGTCGCCCCGACGGTCAGCGTGCCGGTGCAGCCCACGATCACGCCGGAGACGCCGAGCGACGCCGTGCCCGACCCGGCGGACACGACGAACGCGAGCGACGGCAGCCTCTTCGACGCCTCCTCGAGCCTCACCGGCACCACCTGCGAGCCGGCGGGCGAGTCGTGGAGCTTCACCGGCACCCTGACCAACTCCGACACGCAGGAGCACACCTTCACCGTGGCCGTCTTTCTCGTCAAGACCTCGGACGGGTCCGACGTCGCCGGCAAGGAGGTCGACGTCAAGCTGGCAGCCGGGGCGACCACTCCGGTGTCCATCAAGGGCTTCCACACCGGTCCCAAGGCTGGCGTCGAGTGCCTGAGCGGCGTCACGGTCAAGGGCCTCTGACCGTGCGGCTCTTCCTCGTCCGGCACGGGCAGACGCACGCCAACGTCGCCCGGCAGCTCGACACTGCCGTCCCCGGGCTCGACCTCACCGAGGAGGGACGGGCGCAGGCCCGAGCGCTGGCCGAGCGGCTCGGCGGCGAGGACCTCGGGGCGATCTACACCTCCGACCTCGTGCGCACCCAGCAGACCGCGGCGCCACTGGCGGACCTGCTCGGCCTCGAGATGGTCGTGCTGCCCGGGCTGCGCGAGATCCAGGCCGGCGACTACGAGATGTCGACCGACTGGCAGCCCTACATCGACGCGGTGATCCGCTGGCGCGACGAGCCGGGTCACACGATCCCCGGCGGCGACAGCGGCGCTGCCTTCATGCAGCGCTACGACGCGGCGATCGCGCGCATCGCCTCCGACGGGCACGAGTCCGCCGTCGCGGTGAGCCACGGCGCGGCCATGCGGGTCTGGTGCACCGCCTCCCTCGGGCTTCCCGCCGACTTCTTCGACGGGCGCCGCCTCGACAACGCGCACGTCGTCACCATGGAGGGCGAGCCGCACTCCGGCTGGCGCCTGCTGGCGTGGGGTGACGAGCCGGTCACCCATGGCTGAGGCGCACCCTGCCGGCAGGTGGCGCTGGGCCGGGTGCGCTGCCGGCGTCGTCCTGGCGGCAGCCTCCTGGGGCTCGGGCGCGCTGCCCCGCCTCCACGTCGGCGTGCTCTGGCCGGGCGTGGCCGCGTGGTCGCCCAGGGGCGGCTCGCCCCTGCTGGCCACCGTGTCGGTGCTCGCGATGGCGGCGCTCGTGCTCGCCTGGTGGCGGCTGCGCGACGCCGACGTCTCGGTGCGCTGGTGGTGGGCGACGATCGCGCTGTGGTTCGCCCCACTCGTCGCCGCGATGCCGCTCTACAGCCGCGACCTGTACTCGTATGCCGCACAGGGCCTGCTCTGGGACCAGGGCCTGAGTCCCTACGACCACGTCGTGCGCGAGCTGGACTCGCCGTGGCGCGCGTCGACGGCGCCGACGTGGCTGGACACCACGACGCCGTACGGCCCGGTCTGGCTGCTGCTGGCCCGCGCCGTCGCCTCGGTGTCCGGTGAGCTCTGGGTGGCGTTGCTGCTGCTGCGCCTGCTCGCCGTCGTCGGGTGCGTCGTTCTGGCGTGGGCCGTGCCCGACGTGGCCCGGCGGCTCGGCTGGTCACCTGTGCGCGCCCTCTGGCTCGGGGTCGCCGTGCCCCTCGTCGGCGCCCACCTCGTCGGGGGTGCGCACAACGACGCCCTGATGATCGGTGCGATGCTGGCCGGCCTGGCCCTGGCCCTGCGCGGCCGGTTCGTCATCGCCTGCGTCGTGATCGCCGTGGGCGCCATGGTGAAGGTGACCGCCGTCGTCGCCCTGCCGTTCGTCGCCATCCTCTGGGCCCGCCACCTCGCGTCCGCGCGCGGCACGGGGAGGGACGGGACGGCATACGCACGCTGGTCGGACGTGCTGCGCGGTGGCGCCCTCACCGTCGTCTCCGCGGGGGTGCCGATGGCGGTCGGCGGGCTCGTCACCGGGTTGGGCTTCGCGTGGCTCAACCCGGCTTCGACGCCCGGCAAGAACGAACAGTGGACGTCGCTGCCCACGGCCGTCGGCGTGGCCGTCGGCGCCGTCGGGCACCTCGTCGGTCATGACGACTGGCGGGAGACGGGCATCGCTGCGGCGCGCGCGATCGCCCTCGTCGTGCTGGCCCTGCTGCTCGTGCTCGTCTGGCTGGCCGCCCTCAAGCCGGTCGACCCGCGTGGCCTCGACGACGCGACCCTCGCCGCCGAGGCGCGCCTGCGTCCCGTCCGCGGTCTGGCCTGGGCGCTGCTCGCCGTCGTCGTGCTGTCGCCGGTCTTCCTCGGGTGGTACTACCTCTGGATGCTGCCCGTCTTCGCCGTCTCGATGGGCGCACTCTGGCAGGGCCGTCTCGAACTGCCGCTCGCAGCGGTCGCCGCCGTCGTGTGCTTCGCGACCCTGCCCGAGGGCTACAGCCTGGGCCTGACGACCACCGCCGTGGGCGTGCCGGTCGCTCTCGTCGTCCTCGTCCTGCTGCTGCGCCGCGGTCTGCGCACGGCGGGGAGGACCGACTGGCGCCACCTGCTCGACCTCGACCGTGCGCTCGTGCAACGCGGCGCACACGGAGCCGCGACAGTGGCGGACGAGGACCTGCGGCGCACGAGCGGCTGACACACTGAGCCGGTGAGTGACTCCGGCTTCGTGGACGAGGCCCCGTCGGGACGGGCGCGACCTCCGCGAGCCCCCTCGGACAGCCAGTCCTCCACCGACCTTCCGGGGATCCCGGCCGACGGGGGAGGGACGCCGCCCGGTGCCGGTCGCCGCCGAGGCGGCGCGATCGCCGCCGTCTTCGTCCTGCTCGTCGCCGCGCTGCTCGGCTTCGCCGGGTGGGCCTGGGCCGGCCGCGTCCACGCCGGCGACGTCGCCGCCTACGGGGCCCTCGCCCAGGAGGTCACGGTGATGGACCGGACCCTGACGCCGCTCGGGCACAGCGAGATCTCGCCCTGCCGTGACTCGGACGGCGGCCGGGTCACGCGGACCTACCCGCCGACGACCGGCCCGCAGGCCGCCGAGCTGGTCGGCCACCTCCAGCAGCAGGGCTGGACGCCATCGCCGGCCACGCCGCCGACCTTGCTGCGCCTGACCCGCACCGAGGGCGACCACGTCCTGACGCTCGACGTCGTCGCGCGGACGGCCAGCTCGCTGGCCGAGTCCATCACCGCCACGAGCGAGGCCAGCGCCTTCGGCTGTCTCGGCCGCTGACCCGGCCCGCTGCCCGCGCTGCGGGCGCGAGGCCTGGGACGTGAGCGACGCGACGGGCCACATGGTGGGAATGGCGCGGCCCACGGCGTACGCAAGTGGGACGCTGGTGGACATGCGCGCGGTGACCCAGAGCAAGAAGCTGCAGAACGTCTGCTACGAGATCCGTGGACCCGTGCTGGCCGAGGCCAAGCGGCTCGAGGACGAGGGACACCGCATCCTCAAGCTCAACATCGGCAACCCGGCGCCGTTCGGCTTCGAGGCGCCGGAGGACATCCTCGTCGACGTCATCCAGGAGCTGCCGACGGCGCAGGGCTACAGCGACAGCAAGGGGATCCTCTCGGCGCGGCGTGCGGTCAAGCAGCACTACGAGGTCCGCGACTTCCCCCCGCTCGGAGTCGAGGACATCTACCTCGGCAACGGCGTCAGCGAGCTCATCGTCATGGCCATGCAGGGGCTGCTCGACAACGGCGACGAGGTGCTCGTCCCGGCGCCCGACTACCCGCTGTGGACGGCTGCCGCGAGCCTCGCCGGCGGGAACGCCGTCCACTACGTCTGCGACGAGCAGGCCGGCTGGGCGCCCGACCTCGACGACATCCGCAGCAAGGTCACCGACCGCACGCGCGCCATCGTCGTCATCAACCCCAACAACCCGACCGGCGCGGTCTACCCGCGCGAGGTCCTCGAGGCCATCGCGCAGGTCGCCCGAGAGCACGAGCTGATCGTCATGGCCGACGAGATCTACGACAAGATCCTCTACGACGGCGCGACGCACACCTCGATCGCCTCGCTCGCGCCCGACCTGCTGTGCCTGACCTTCAACGGTCTCTCCAAGGCGTACCGGGTGGCCGGCTTCCGCTCCGGATGGCTCGTCATCACCGGGCCCAAGGAGCACGCGCGCAACTACCTCGAGGGCCTGGAGATCCTCGCCAACATGCGGCTGTGCGCCAACGTACCGGCGCAGCACGCCATCCAGGTCGCGCTCGGCGGCTACCAGTCGATCAACGAGCTGATCCTTCCCGGCGGGCGGCTGCTCGAGCAGCGCAACGTCGCCTGGGAGATGCTCAACCAGATCCCCGGGCTGTCCGTGACCAAGCCCGAGGGGGCGCTCTACCTCTTCCCGCGGCTCGACCCGAAGGTCCACGACATCCGCGACGACGAGCGCTTCGCCCTCGACCTGCTGCGGGACCAGAAGCTGCTCGTCGTGCACGGCACCGGCTTCAACTGGGCCACCCCCGACCACTTCCGGCTCGTCTTCCTGCCCCGCGTCGAGGACCTCGAGGACGCCGTCGGCCGCCTCGAGAAGTTCCTGTCGACGTACTCCCAGTAGGTGGCGCGGGGCTCAGCGGGAGGTGGCCCACCACTTGAGGAGCAGGGCGAGCACGATGCCCCACGCGACGGTGAGGCCCAGGCTGATGGCGACGGCGAGGAACGCCGGCCGGCGCCCGCCCGTCTCCCGGCGCGCCAGGCTCAGCCCGGCCAGCGCCAGCCCGAGCAGCTGCGGCAGGAGGACGAACCCGAAGACGACGGCCGACAGCGACGCGACCACGGCGCCCCGCGCGAGCGGCGCCTCGATGGCGAGCTGCGTGGACGCGGCGTCGCGGGGACGATCGGGTTCGCTCACGCGTTCAGCGTAACGATGAAGGTGACCAATGGGGCGGCTGCTCCGATCGCGTATGCCGTCCGGCGGGCTCCGCGCCGAGCGCTCGTTGCCGGGGCCGGTCTCCTCGTCGTGCTCTCGCTGGCTGCCTGTGGTGGCTCGGAGCCGACGATGTCCGACCTGCCGTCGGGGGTGGCGAGCGCGCGGCCGACGATCTCAGCCGAGGAGGCTGACTTCGTGCTCGCCGCGCACAAGCTCGGGGCGACGGTCACCGGCGAGACGGTGAACGACGACATCGAGACCGGGACGACGACGTGCTGGGCGCTCAAGAACGGCGGGGTCGACCTGGCCCAGATCGCGGTCGACGAGGACGACAAGCCGCTGCCGAACACCGGTGAGGCGCTGCGCACCAAGCAGCTCATGGCCGCCGGCGTCCAGAGCTTCTGCCCCGACTACGACGACCAGGTGTCCCAGCTGCACCTGCCGTGACGCGCTGCGGCCCGCGCGTCGGGCCGGAGCCCTGACCCGGCGAGGTGGTCGTGCGGCCGTCAGTCGCCGCGCGCCCGGCGGAGGCCGGCCTGCATCGTCTCGAGCGTCAGGGCGAAGTGCGCCTGGGCGCTGCGGTTGGCGGCGTCGGCCTCGTGGCGGACGACGTGGCCGACCAGCTCGGTGTGCTGGGCCAGCGCCTCGTCGTAGAACTCCTGGGTGTAGGGCTCGACACCGAAGCCGAGGGTGGCCGCGGCCGTCAGGTGGGCGCTCAGTGACGTGAGGTGCGGGTTGCGGGCGGCCGCCGTGATGAGCCCGTGCAGCCGGCGGTCGGCGTTGCGCGCCTCCGTCATCGACGTGGCAGCGCGGAACTCCTCGAGCGCCGTCTCCAGCGCGGCCACGTCGTCGCCGGTGCGACGTTGCGCTGCCGCGCGGGCGATCATGCCCTCGACCATGCAGCGGTAGTCGTAGAGATCGAGCAGCCGTGGGATCTCGGTCTCGAGCGTTCGGCGCGCGACGTCCGGCGCGACGTCCTCCCAGGACGCGAGGGCGACGAAGGCGCCGCCGGAGCGGCCCCGGCGCGTCTCGAGGAGGCCGAGGTCGGTCACCTGCTGCAGCGCCTGGCGCACCGTCGCCCGGCTCACACCCAGGGAAGCGGCCAGCTCCCTCTCGGGGGGTAGGCGCTCGCCCGGTGAGTACTCGCCCACCGCGATGGCGGTGACGAGCCGGTCGGTCAGCGTCGTCGCCTTGGTGCGGGGTACGCCACCGAGGAGGTCGGCCGCCTCCGCGTCGTCCGTCACCTCCCGATCGTTCTGCACGCGGGCAGTCTAGGCGTCGCGGCGAGAAAGGTCTTGTCAGCAGACCATTTACATGGTCCACTTTGGTCCGATTCACCGAGGAGGACGCATGGCAACCACGCGCGACGCGCGCTTTCCCGACCCCACCACGGAGGGCGAGGTCGACTTCCGCGGCCACCGCACGTGGTACCGGATCACCGGTGACCTCGACTCGGAGGCCGAGCAGGCGCCCCTCGTCGTGCTCCACGGCGGCCCCGGCGCGGCGCACAACTACACGCTGATGATGGCCAATCTCGTCCGGCACGGGCGGGCCGTCATCCACTACGACCAGCTCGGCTGCGGGGGCAGCACCCACCTCCCCGACGCCCCGGCGGACTTCTGGACGCCGGACCTGTTCGTCGAGGAGCTGCGCACCCTCGTGCGCACCCTCGGAATCGACGAGCGCTTCCACCTCCTGGGCCAGTCGTGGGGCGGGATGCTCGGCCCCGAGGTGGTCCTCGCCGACGACTCCGGGATCCGCAGCCTGACGATCTGCGACTCCCCGGCATCCATGGCGCTGTGGCTGGAGGCGGCCAACAGCCTGCGCGCGAAGCTGCCGGACGCCGTGCAGCACACCCTGCTCGAGCACGAGAAGGCCGGCACGACGGATTCCGCTGAGTACGCGCAGGCAGAGAAGGTCTTCTACGACCGGCACGTATGCCGTGTGGTGCCCAACCCGCCCGAGGTGACCGACTCTTTCGCCCAGATCGAGCAGGAGCCGACGGTCTACCACACCATGAACGGGCCCTCGGAGTTCCACGTCGTCGGGTCGCTCAAGGACTGGTCGGTCGTGGACCGGCTCGACGGCATACGCACCCCGACGCTCGTCATCGCCGGCGCGCACGACGAGGCGCTGCCGATGGTGTGGGAGCCCTTTGTCGACCGCATCCCGCACGTGCGCTCGCACGTCTTCCCCGAGTCCAGCCACATGCCGCACGTCGAGGAGCCTGACGCCTTCCTCGAGGTCGTCGAGTCCTTCCTGCGCCAGCACGACTGATCCTGCGTCACAACGCCCACCCGACCGGAGGTCACGCATGTCCTCGTACGACCGTCACACCATCGGTGAGGGAGACCTCACCCAGTTCGGCTACAAGCAGGAGCTGAGCCGGGGCCTCTCCACGGCCGACCTGCTCATCTACGGCCTCGTCTTCATGGTGCCGATCGCGCCGTGGGCGATCTACGGCACGGTGTACAACGAGGCCAAGGGCATGGTGCCGCTGGTCTATCTCATCGGCCTCGTCGCGATGATCTTCACCGCCCTGTCGTATGCGCAGATGAGCCGGGCGTTCCCGATCGCCGGGTCCGTCTACTCCTACGTCGGGCGCGGGATGCACCCGAAGCTCGGCTTCATCGCCGGCTGGACGATCCTGCTCGACTACCTGCTCGTGCCGACGCTGCTCTACGTCTTCGCGGCCGAGTCGATGTCGGGCATCTTCCCGGCGGTGCCGAAGTGGGCCTGGATCCTGCTCTTCCTGGCCGTCAACACCGCGATCAACTACGTCGGCATCTCCTTCACGGCGGTCGTGAACCGGATCTTCCTCACCGCGGAGATCCTCTTCATCGTCATCTTCGCCGTCATGGCGATCGTCGCCATCGCCCACGGCACCGGCGGGGCTCACGTGACGACGAAGCCGATCTTCGACGCCGCGAACTTCTCGGCACCGCTCGTCGGCACGGCACTGTCCATCGCGGTGCTGTCGTTCCTCGGCTTCGACGGCATCGCCACCCTCTCCGAGGAGAGCAAGGGCGGGCACCGCTCGGCCGGGATCGCCATGATCGGCGGCCTCTTCCTCGTCGCGATCTTCTTCGTCAGCCAGACCTGGCTCGCGGGCATGCTCATCCCCAACACCACCTCCTTCCCGGAGGACGAAGCGGGCAACGCGTTCTTCGACATCGTCGGTCGGATCAGCAACAACGGGTGGCAGATCGCGTTCCTTGCCATGAACGCGCTCGCCGTCGGCATCGCGAATGCCATTGCGGCACAGAGCGCCACGTCCCGCCTGCTCTTCTCGATGAGCCGCGACGGCCAGCTCCCGCGTTTCCTGGCGCACATCAACAGCCGCAGCAAGGTCCCCGAGCGCGCGATCCTGCTCGTCGCCGGCATCACGCTGGTGCTGGGCCTCTTCTTCGTCGGCCAGATCGGGCTCATCAGCTCGCTGGTGAACTTCGGCGCCCTGACCTCGTTCCTGCTGCTGCACCTGTCGGTCATGACCTACTACGGTGTGCGCCGCAAGTCGTCCAACATCCTCCTGCACTGGGTGGGACCGATCATCGGCTTCCTCATCATCGGCTTCGTGCTCTGGAACGCCGAGCCCGCCGCGAAGATCGGCGGCGTGGCCTGGCTCGTCATCGGCGTCCTCGTGCTGATCTACTACAGCCGCAGAGGAATCGGCATCCTGCCGGAGCACCGGGCGGATGCCTCCGACGTCTCACCGGGTGTGGCCACGGAGCTCCAGACCACCGGCGAGCGGAAGGGTCGAGCATGACCACTCACCTCATCACCAAGGACCACGCGCACGCCGACTACTCGGCGGGCCACAAGCCGGTGCTCACCATCGAGCCCGGCACGGGCCAGCGCATCACCTTCGAGACGGACGACGGGGCATACGCCCAGATGGAGGAGCTGCGCGACCTCGCGAAGGTCACCGCGACGATCAACCCCGTCACCGGACCGGTTCACGTGACGGGAGCCGAGCCCGGCGACGCGCTGGCGGTGACGATCCACGACATCGAGATGGCGGAGCACGGCTGGTCCGTCTACATCCCGGGCGCCGGCGCGCTCGCTCGTCCCATGGGGGAGGAGTGGTACGTACGCCGCGTGCCCGTTCGTGAGGGCATGGCGCAGCTCACGGACCGCGTGAGCTGCGCGGTCGCGCCGATGATCGGTTGCATCGGCGTGGCCCCCGCGGCGGGCGCGATGTCGACGGTCATGCCGTCGTATCCGACCGGCGGGAACATGGACCTCACCGACGCCAAGCCGGGCAGCACCGTCTACCTCCCGGTCGAGGTCGAGGGCGCCAGACTCGCCATCGGGGACCTGCACGCCGTGATGAGCCGCGGTGAGAGCTCCTTCGTCGCCATCGAGATCGCCGGGCGCGCAACGGTCAGCGTCGATCTCGTCAAGGGCAAGCAGCTGCGGGCGCCGCGGATCGACACGGGCGACGAGCTCGTCTGCGTTGGTCTGGGCGACCCCGTCCAGGACTCGATCGACAACGCGTACGAGGACCTCTTCGCGGTGCTGACGGACGAGCACGGGTTCAGTCGCGGGGATGCCTACACGGTCATGAGTGCCCTCGCGCACACCGAGCTCGGCGGTCCCACGGGGTCGGTGACGCCCGACCCGCTGCACCCGTTCCGGGCCATCGGGCAGGTGACGCTGGCGCGCATCGCCAAGGACATCCTCGAGCTGGCCTGAACCGAGCTGGGTGGGTGAGCGGCTCTGGGCGGAAGCCACTGCCCGCGCGGGAGGTCGCCTCGCGGCATGCTTGACCCATGCGGATGATTGCGCCGGCTGTCGGTCTTGTCATCGCCTTGGTCCTCGGCGGCTGCAGCAGTTCCACGCCTCCGGGGGCCTCCACGGCAGCCACCGCGGCGTCCGCAGCGATGGTCCGGTCCCCGCCGCCTGCGTCGTCGCCGCAGTCGTCCGGGGCCTCGGCGTCCGGTTCGAGCGCCCCCGTCGTGTCGGGGATGCCGCAGCCTGCGCACGTCGTGGTGGTCGTGATCGAGAACCACGCCGTCGGCGAGGTGCTGGGCAACTCGAGCGCTCCGTTCCTGAACGGCCTCGCCGGCCGCGGAGCCACCTTCACGCAGCTCTACGCGATCACCCATCCGAGCGAGCCGAACTACCTGGCCCTGTTCTCCGGCTCGACGCAGGGCCTGTCCAGCGACGCGTGCCCGGTGCGCTACGCCGGTGCGAACCTGGCCAGCTCGCTCCTGGACGCCGGCAAGTCGTTCACCGGATTCGCGGAGGACCTACCGCAGTCCGGGTTCACTGGTTGCCGGAGTGGGGACTACGCCCGGAGGCACTCCCCGTGGATCGACTTCACCAACGTGCCGCCGCAACTGAGCCAGCCGATGAGCTCCTTCCCGAGCGACTACGCCTCGCTGCCGACCGTCTCGTTCGTCATCCCGAACCTGCAGCACGACATGCACGACGGAAGTGTGGCGCAGGCGGACGACTGGCTGCAGCAGCACCTGTCGGGATACGCAAGCTGGGCGCAGGCCCACAACAGCCTGCTGATCGTCGCCGCCGACGAGGACGACGAGCGCGGTGACAACCGGATCCCGGCGATCATCTCGGGAGCGGGTGTGAAGGCGGGGCAGTACGCACAGCGCTACAGCCTGTACTCGCTGCTGCGGCTGATCGAGGACATGTACCGGCTGCCGCGCATCGCCAACAGCGGCGACGCGACCCCGATCAGCGGCATCTGGGACTGAAGCGCGCCGCATGTCGGCCCTGCATCGTCCGCGTCACGCGGGGGAACGTCACGGCCTCGCGACGTCGTGGCAACTTCTCGTATTCGTGGCGACGTCGCGGCGCTACCTGCGGCCAAGGACCCTCCGTTGGTAGATTCCGTCGATGAGTGCGCCGCCCGGGTCCTACTTCGACACGTCCGGTTGGGATCCTCGTGACGTGCGTTCCGGCGGGTCGCGGATGGTGCCGGTCAGCACACCGAGTGGCGAGTTCCGCGTGTGGACCAAGCGCGTGGGCACCAACCCCGACGTGAAGGTGCTCCTCCTGCACGGGGGACCCGGGGCGACTGACGAGCTGTACGAGTGCTTCGACACCTGGTTCCCCGGTGCCGGGATCGAGTACTACTACTACGACCAGCTGGGCTCGTTCCGCAGCGATCAGCCCGACGACCCGGCGTTGTGGGACCTCGGCAGGTTCGTCGACGAGGTCGAGCAGGTCCGTGAGGCCCTCGGGTTGGACGCGAGCAACTTCGTTCTCCTCGGGCAGTCATGGGGCGGGATCCTCGCCATGGAGTACGCGGTCCACCACCAGGAGCACCTCAAGGGTCTGGTGATCTCCAACATGATGTCGAGCGCCCCGCTCTACAACGCGTATGCCCACGACGTCCTCATGCCCACCATGGACCCGTCGGTTCTTGCTCAGATCAAGCGGTTCGAGGCCGACGGGCGCACCGATGACCCGCTGTACGAGCAGCTGCTCATGGAGCACCACTACGTCCTGCACGTCTGTCGGCTTCCGGTCGAGGAGTGGCCGGAACCGGTTTTTCGTTCACTCGCTCACATCAACTCGGCGATCTACGTGCCCATGCAGGGGCCGAGCGAGCTCGGCCTCAGCGGCACTCTCGAAGACTGGGACCGCTCGGCGGACCTCAAGGACATCAACGTGCCGACCCTCGTCATCGGCGCGACTCACGACACGATGGATCCGGCGCACATGAAGTGGATGGCTGAGCAGCTTCCCGAAGGGAGCTACCTGCACTGCCCCGATGGGAGCCACCTCTCGCAGTTCGACGATCCGCAGCACTACTTCCCGGGGCTGATCCGATTCCTGCAGTCCTTGTAGTGGCCCCGCCGGACCGCCGTCATGCTGCCTGACGAGTCGTGGGCTTGAGGCCGGCTTCGTGCGTGAGGTCCCGCGAGAGGAGGCCGGCGGCGTAGCGTCCAAGGATGCGCAGCTTCCCGGTGACGGACGTGATTCGCTCCTACGCCGTTGCTCATGGAAGTTGGCGCCCCGACCGTGTGGTGAGTGGACTTCAAGCTGAGACAGCCACGCTCGGGGACGCGGCAGGCATGCAGATCGGCGACGACCAGGGGCAGCTGCTGACCATGCTCGCGCGGCTGATCGGCGCGCGCCATGCCGTCGAGGTCGGGACGTTCACCGGCTACTCGAGCATGTGCATCGCCCGCGGCCTCGTCGAGGGAGGTTCGCTGCTGTGTTGCGACATCAGCGAAGAGTGGACCGAGGTCGGCCGACGCGCTTGGGAGGCGGCCGGTCTGGCCGACCGGATCGAGTTGCGTATCGCCCCAGCGCTGGACACCCTGCGGGCCCTGCCCGAGGTGGCAGACATCGACCTGGTCTTCATCGATGCCGACAAGCCCGGGTATGCCGCCTACTGGGCAGAGCTGGTGCCGCGGGTTCGTCCCGGGGGCCTGTTGCTTGCCGACAACGTCCTGTGGAGCGGCCGGATCGCCGACCCCGAGGCCGCTGATGCGAACACCACCGCGCTGCGCGCCTTCAACGACATGGTGGCCGCCGATGATCGCGTCGAGACCGTGGTCCTGACCGCCTTCGATGGGCTGACGATCGCTCGACGGCAGTGACCCGTGCTGCCGAGATCCGGCGGAGCGAGGCCGGCGCCGACGTGCCCAAGGCCGCGGCCAATGCCTTCGACCGAGTCGCTTGGCCATCCCTCGTGATCTCGGTGCTCACCGGCATCTGAACGTGGTGAACGCCTCAGGGGCTCGCGGCGAACTCCCGTGCTGCGGCCAGGCGTTCGACGGTGTCGGGGTGGGTGGCAAAGAGCACGTACTCGAGCCGGGGCGGATGGACATCGGCGATGTTGACCTCGGCCAGACGCAGCTGCATCGCGGCGAACTCGGCGGAGTCACCGGTCAGCCGTAGCGCATGCCGGTCGGCACGGGCCTCGACCCGGCGGGAGACGAGGTTCTCCAGCGGGCCGGTGACCAGGCCCGCCACCGCCATCACGGCGAGGACCAGCCCGATCGCCCTGGGCGAGCCGATGGAGTCCACCCCGGCTCGGCGCAGGAGGGTCTCCCACTGCCCCAACAGGTAGAGCGCCACGACCGTCGCCGCGGCGCCGATCGCCCCCAGCAGCGTGCCCGCCTCGGGATCGCGGTCCTTGGCGTGGCCCAGCTCGTGCGCGACGACACTGCGCACCTCACCGGCAGCCGCCTCACGCAGCAGCGTGTCGTACACGACGATCCGTCGGGTGGCCCCGAATCCGGATACGTACGCGTTGAG
Source organism: Terrabacter sp. FW104-15G4B (assembly GCF_058790095.1). Lineage (NCBI taxonomy): Bacteria > Bacillati > Actinomycetota > Actinomycetes > Micrococcales > Intrasporangiaceae > Terrabacter > Terrabacter sp. FW104-15G4B. The sequence continues at coordinate 94,503 of NZ_JBYTCI010000005.1, forward strand.
TCCGGTGGTACGCCGCGACGCGTCCGCGACGAGCACCTCCCGTACCGGCATGCCGTCCCGGCCCGCCAATATGACCAGCTCGTCACGCAGCGGCCCAGCCGGCATCGGGGTGAATCGGTTGAACACCGGCTCGACCAGGACCGGGAAGACGAAAGACACGACCAGCACCACGGCGGCGGCCCCCGCCGCACCGAACGCCCACCACCAGTCCGGCGCAAACCGGGTCACCGTGTAGAACCCGCCGAGCACGACGGCGCCGGTCACGGCGCCGACGGCACAGCCCTTGAACCGGTCCACCGCCCAGGCCTGCCAGCTCTGGGTGGACAGCCCGTACTCGCGGAGCACGGTGTGGCGCCAGGCGCCGAACGGCAAGGACACCAACCACAGCAGCATCAGGATGACCAGGCCTCCCAGCACCGCCTCTGCCAGCCAGTGGCCGCCGAACGGCTGGTTCACCCAGGTGACGATGCGGGCACCGGCCGGTGTGAAACCGAGCAACAAGGGGCCGCCAGTCCGGCCAGCAAGGAACCATACGAGCTCGGCCGCAGCGCGGCGTGCAGGGACTGACCTCTGGTCACCACGTCAGCGGGTACGTCGCGCAGCGCCGCCGCCCGGTCAGCCGGGCACGGCCGGGGAACCCGCCACGGCACCAGCGTGATCGCTGCGACAGCCAGCGCGACGGCCAGCGCGATCAGCGCCGCAAGGGCCCACCCTCTCGGGGTCACGGCCGCCCCTTCCCCTGCACCTGACACTGCCTGATCGAAACCCGCCCGGCCGTGACCCGTACAGGCTACGCGCAGCGCTGGCGATCAGGCGGATCCAGCTAGATCACCCGCACATTCCGGCGTCCGGGTGGTCGATCGGCTGACGTCGGTATGCCGCTCGTCGCAGCAGGCTGGTCCCCGGGCCTGACCGCAACCGCGCCGATTCCGGCCCTTGCCACGGGCTCGGACGGATATCGTCTCGGCCATGACAGGCCCCATGACGATGAACCGCGTCATCCATGCGGCAGTGCGTCGCGACCTCGTTCGCCTCGAGTCTGCCCTCGCAACCGCTCCCGACGGTGACCGGGCCCGCGCCAGGCAGCTTCAGGTTGCCTACGCCAACCTCCACGACCAGCTCAAGCACCACCACGAGGGGGAGGACACGCTCGTGTTCCCGTTCCTGGCCAGGGTGGAAGGGGCCACGGAGCTGGTCGGGGTCATGGAGACAGAGCATCAGGCCATGGCTGACGCACTCGCCGGTGCGCGCGCTGCGATGGACACCTACGCCGCGACCGGGACTGCCGGCGACGCCCACGCCGCCAGGGACGCCGTCGTGAGAGCGAACGAGGTCGTCGAGCGGCACCTGCATCACGAGGAGAACGACCTCGAGCCGCTCATGCTGCCGCACCTCGAGACGCCCGAGTGGAAGGCTGTCGAGAAGCAGCTGCGACCCGCATCCCTCGCCGAGTCGGGCCGGTTCATGGCCTGGGTCCAGGACGGGATGCCCGAGCAGGAGCGTGCCTACCTTCGCTCGACGATTCCAGCGCCGGTGACCTTCCTGCTCAGCAGACTTGCCGGCAGGTCGTACTACCGCGACGTCGCGCCCGCCTGGCAGCCCACCGGGTAGGAGTCCCGCCGCCGAGAACCGGTCGGAGACCCGTCCGGCATGCCCATCGAGCTGGCGGCTCAGGCAGTGCGTCAGCTCCGAACCGCACGACCCTCGAAAGAGCGAGGGACCGGGAAGCGAGGTCTCGATGCTGACCATCACGCCAGTGCTCGTCGCCGAGCTGCTCGCCGAGGGCGAACGGATGCCGGTCTACGTGCACGTCATCGACCATCCAGATGCACGCGTGCTGGTCGACACCGGCATGACGCAGCTGCACCCAGCGGTTGCCGACATGGATCCTCACCTGACCCCACTGAGCGCGCAGACCGACTTCGACCTGGCCGGGATCGACGTCGTGGTCAACACGCACCTGCACTTCGACCACTGCGGCGGCAACCACCTCTTCACCGACAAACCGGTCTACGTCCAACGGGCAGAGCTCAACGACGCGCGGAGCGAGGACGACTACACGATCCGCGAATGGGTCGAGGCTCCCGGAGTGCAGTACGTCCCCGTCGACGGCACACTAGAGCTGCTGCCGGGCATCCGGCTCGTTCCGACGCCAGGTCACACCCGAGGCTCGCAGGTCGTGGTGGTTGAGACGGGCGGCCACTCAGTCGTCATCGCCGGTGACACGGCCGTCTTCTTCGACGAGCTCGACGATCCACGCACCGAGGGTCAGCGGCTGATCCGGGCACTCGCTCCCCGCGAGGTCTGGCTCTCGCACCAGCACGAGCCGTGGCGCCCGTCGAGCGACCATCGGCGCCCCTGGACGGAGTAGCCAAGGTCCTCGCTCGAGTCAGGACCCTCCACCAGGACGAAGCGGCCCGATGGAATATCGCGACGCGCCTGTCCCGTTGGCACCTGCGTGAGTCCTGCCGCCAGAGCCCAGCTGAACATCCTCGACCTCGTGCCCGTCCTCGACGGGGGCACCGCCGGTGAGGCCATCGCCTCGACCGTCGACATCGCCCGGCACGCCGAGAAGTGGGGCTACGGCCGCTACTGGATGGCCGAGCACCACAACATGCGAGGCGTCGCCTCCAGCTCGACGGCAGTGCTCATCGGGCACGTCGCCGACCAGACCGACACGATCCGGGTCGGCGCGGGCGGCATCATGCTGCCCAACCACGCCCCGTACGTCGTCGCCGAGCAGTTCGGCACCCTCGCCACGATCCACCCCGGCCGCATCGACCTCGGGCTCGGCCGCGCCCCTGGCACCGACCCGTTCACGACGCGCGCGCTGCGCCGCAACGAGGCCGCCGCGATGAACTTCGCCGGCGAGGTCGAGGAGCTCATCGGCTACCTCGGGGACCCGGACCCCGACGCCAAGGTGCGCGCGATCCCCGGTGAGGGCACCCACGTGCCGATCTGGATCCTCGGCTCCAGCCACGGCGGCGCCCAGGTGGCAGCCGCGCTGGGCCTGCCCTACTCCTTCGCGTCGCACTTCGCGCCGGCCGCGCTGATGAGCGCCCTCGAGGTCTACCGCTCGCGCTTCACACCGTCGACCGAGCCCGGCGGCCTCGACGCCCCGCGCTCGATGGCCGGCGTCAACGTCATGGTCGCCGACACGACCGCCGAGGCCGAGCGTCTCTTCACCAGCGTGCTCCAGCGCTTCCACGGCATCGTCACCGGACGCCGCACCGGCCTGCCCGAGCCGGAGGGCGACATCGACAGCCTCATGGCCCAGTGGTCCCCGGCCGAGCGCCAGGCCGTCTCGGAGATGACGCGCGTCTCGCTCGTCGGCACACCCGACCAGGTGCGCGACGGCCTCGCCGGCTTCGTCGAGGCCACGGGCGTCGACGAGGTCATCGTCACCTGCGGCGCCCACGACCACGAGGCGCGGCTGCGCTCCTACGAGCTGCTCGCCGACGCCTGGAGCTGACGGGGCCCCGGCCGACCGCCGGCTGGGCCGCCCCATCGCCACACCCACCACCTCTGGAAGGCTGCCTCCATGAGCACCGACGCCCCCGACCTGCGCTCCATCACGCTGACCCGCGACAGCGTGGGCCGCTACACCGCCCGCAACCGTCGTGGCGGCTCCATCACCACCAGTTCCGGCACCGACGAGCTCTCACCCGTCGAGCTGCTGCTGGCCGGCATCGCCGCCTGCACGGCCGTCGACGTCGACACCGTGACGACCCGCCGCGCCGAGCCCGACGACTTCGAGGTCGAGGTCACCGCCGACAAGGTCAAGGACGAGAACGGCAACCACCTGCAGGACATCACGGTGACTTTCCACGTGCGCTTCCCGGAGGGTAAGGGCGGCGACGCTGCCCGCGACATGCTGCCGAAGCTGGTGCAGCGCTCCCACGACGAGTGGTGCACCGTGAGCCGCACCATCGAGCTCGGCGCGAAGGTCACCGCGAAGGTCGAGTGACCGACCGACAGACCGATGGCGTATGCCGTCAGGCGCGGTGGGCGCCGTCTCACCGACGTCAGCGACTCGTGCTCCTCGAGCGAGGGTCGCGGTCCGGTCGCCCGGTCACCGTCAGGGGTGGACGACGACCTTGTCGCCGACACGCACCTTGAAGAAGAGTGACTTGACCTGGGCGTGGTCGGCGATGTTGACGCAGCCGTGGCTGGAGCTCGCGTAGCCGAGCCGCGCGAAGTTCGACGAGTAGTGAACGGCCTGCCCGCCGGAGAAGAACATCGAGTAGGGCATCGGCGTGAAGTACAGGTTCGAGATGACGTACTCGTACTTGCGGGAGACATGGAAGGTGCCCTCTCGCGTCTCGCGCCCGGGGCCGCCGAAGCGGGCCCACATCACCATGAGCGGCTTGCCGTCGACGACCCACGTCAGCGTGCGGGTGCTCTTGTCCACACACATGACCCGCCCGGTGCGGCAGCGCTTGTCGAGGGAGGACGCCGGGGGCATGAGCGGGCGCAGGCCGGCGTAGAAGCGGTGCTTGTCGAAGGTGCCGGGCGTGTAGGTGAGCGACACGAGCCGCGCCCACGTGCGCTGGTCGACGCGTCCGGACTGCGGCACGTCGTAGGCCCGCTGGAAGGCGAGCACCTTCTGGCCGAGGGTGACGCCGTAGGAGCCGGAGTAGGCGTACGGCCAGAGGCCCTTGGCCCGAAGGCGCCGCTGGAGCTCCTGGATGTTGGCCTTGGGCGAGGTGGCGCTCAGCACGACCGGCGAGCCGGTGAGGGCCAGCAGCCGGCTCCACGTGCGCTGGTCGAGCACGCCCGACTGCGGCAGGTTCTGGTCGCGCTGGAAGGTGCGGACGCACTGACCCACGGTCCAGCCGAAATAGCCGTTGACGGCATACGTCCAGTAGGTCGGCCTGAGCATCCGCAGACGTGACTGGAGGTCCTTGACGGCGTTGCCGGAGTCGTCGCGCTCGAGCAGGGTGCGCGTCGCCGTCAGCGAGACGAGCCGGTTCCACGTGCGCTGGTCGAGCACGCCCGACAGCGGCAGCTTCTGGTCCCGCTGGAACGCCTTCACGCTCTGCCCGAGCAGGATGCCGTAGCGGCCGTTGATCGCGTAGATCCAGTAGGCCGGCTTGACGAGCCGGAGCCGCACCTGGACGTCCTTGACCCGGTCCGAGATCGTGCCGGCCGCGAGGACGATCGGGCTCGGGGGGATCGTCGAGGTGGTCGGGCTCGGCGTCGTCGTCGGAGTCGTGGTCGTCGGAGTCGTCGTCGGGGACGTCGTCGCAGCGGTCGTGGTGGGGACGGTGGTCGTGCTCGCGGTCCCCGTCGAGGTCGTCGTGGTGGACGTCGTCGTGGTGGAGGTCGGGTCGGTCGAATCGCCCATGGCGGCACCGGTGCCCGCGGTCGAGGTGCCCGGCGGCGTCGGCGTGCCCGTGACCGTGTCGGCGTGGGCCGCCGACCCGGTGGCGACGAGCGCGGCAATGACGAGACCCGTGGCGACGGAGCCGACGGTGCGATGCCTGTCCATGCGGATGGTCCTCATGGTGTTCCCCTGTGTCCGGACCGCGCTGCGGCGGGTGTCGAGTCGGCGCGGTCGCGCCGCTTCAGTGTGGCAGGCGGACGCCGCTTCGGCGCGGCGTACCGACACCCTTTGGACGCGTCGTCGGGTGGAGAAATTGTCGGTCGGCGCAGGACGGCCTTGTCAGGCTCCCGCGAGGCGCCGCACCGTGAGAATCTGCTCGGCGCGCCCGACGGGACCGACCTCGTCGTGCAACGTCGTCGACGTGAGCCCGAGACCGGTCGGTCCCATCGTCACGCGAGTGTCGAAGCCCACCCAGCCACGGACCGGTTCGCGGAAGAGGTGCACGCTCAGGTCGACGTTGGGGAACATCCACTCGCGCGGTGACACCCGCACGGCGATGCCGTTCGCGGTGTCGGCGAGGCGCACGAGATCGGCTGTGGGAGAGCATGTCTCGCCGTCCACCAAGGGGTTGAGCGCGCGGATCCAGGCGCGGGTGCGCCCGGGCCGTCGCTCGCGGTCCACCCGGAACTCGAGCCCCTCGATGTAGCCGCCCTGCCAGGTGTCGGTGCCGACCCACGGCTGCAGCTCGTCCGGCCCGGGGATCGGCTCGAGCTCGACGCCGGCGACCGGCTCGGAGTCGTGCGAGGCGAGACGCCACGCGTGGGCGCGCACGACCGCGCGGTCGTCGACCAGCATCGTCGCCTCGACGAGCTCGATGGTGCGGCCTGGCCGCCTCGTGCGGACCTCGACCCGGCTCTCTCGGGCGGGGATCATGCCGAGGATGTCGAAGGAGAGGCGGGCGAGCTGCATGCCCTCGCGCGGCTCGTGGAGATCGATCTCGTGGGCCAGGATCCCACTGACCGGCGCCATGTGCTGCTCGTCGTCGCGCCAGGCGCCCTGCACGTGCACCGTCGGGGCGTAGAGCCCGGGCCCGAGCCGCCGGTAGAAGGCAGGCGTCTCGCGGTCGAGGTCGTGGGCGGTGCTGTCGCGGGTCTGGCTGGTCACCGGGACACCTTAGTTCTGCTCGCGCTCCGGCTGGCCGGCGCCGTCGGAGAGGCCGAGCCCGAGGTCGACCATGCGGACCAGGCGTGGTGCGAGCTCACCGACAGCGCCGGGGGGGAGGTCGCGCAGCGGGCCCTCGAGGGCGAGCATCGCCAGGCCGTGCACGGCCGACCACGCGAGCAGCTCGGCACCCGGGCGCTCGTCATCGGACATGACACCGGCGTCGACCATGGCGTCGAGCGAGTCGGAGAGCAGCTGGAAGGGAGTGCGCCCGGCCGCGCCGGCCGCGTCGCTCGACGCCGCGCGGCTGAGGTCGACGGGCACCGCGAAGGCCGCCCGGAACAGGCCCGGCTCCTCCATGGCGAAGCGCAGGTAGCCGACCCCGACGGCACGGAAGCGGGCGCGCGCCCGAAGCCCTGCGTGGAGGTTCTCCGGGACGGCGTCCATCGTCGCGATGATGACGTCGGCTGCGGCGGCCTGGGCCCGGGAGACGACCGCACCGAGAAGTGCGTCGCGGTCCGCGAAGTGACGGTAGGCCGCGTTGGCCGAGACCCCGGCCCGTCGGGTCGCCTCGCGCAGCACGACCTTGTCGGGCCCGCCCTCGCGGGCGAGGTCGGTGCCGGCATCGAGCAGGGCGCGTCGCAGGTCGCCGTGGTGGTACGTCGCGCGCGCCGGCGGCGTGGCGGTCCGATCGGGCACCGAGCCACCCGCGGAGTCCCCCGAGGACTCGCCCGCGACGGAGTCGCCGGCAGCGGCGGCGTCAGAGGCGGCGGACGTGCTCACCCGACCATCATCCACTGCGCCGGATCGGCGTGCCCTCCGCGGTCTGCTGCTCAGAAGCCGAAACGTCGGGCGGTGGCCCGCACCGCGTCTGCGGACGCCCGCAACCCCGACAGCTCCGCGTCCGTCATGGGCACCTCCACCCGCTCACCGACACCGGCGGCGTGGACGACCGCCGGCACCGACAGGCACACGTCGCTGATGCCGTAGTAGTCGTCGAGCAGCGACGAGACGGGCAGGATGCGGCGCTCGTCGTAGAGCACCGCCTCGATGATCCGCGTGGCGGCGAGCCCGATGGCGTAGTTCGTGGCGCCCTTGCCCTCGATGACGCGGTAGGCCGACTGCACGACCTCCGTGGCGATGCGGTCGCGGGTCTGCTCGCCCAGGGCGATCCTGCCGTCAGGCCCCCGCCACTGCAGCAGGGGCACCGAGCCGATCGAGGCGGAAGACCAGAGCGGCAGCTCGGAGTCGCCGTGCTCACCGATGACGTATGCGTGCACGCTCTGGGCCGCGACGCCCGTGTGCTCTGCGAGCAGGAAGCGCAGCCGGGACGAGTCGAGCACCGTGCCGGAGCCGAAGAGCTGCTCCGGCGGCAGCCCGGACACCTGCAGGGCGGCGTAGGTCACGACGTCGACGGGGTTGGTGACCATGACGTGCACGGCGTCGGGAGCCACCTCGACCAGCCGCGGCAGGATCGAGCGCATGATGCCGATCGTCGACCCGGCGAGGTCGAGCCGGGACTGCCCGGGCTTCTGCTTCGCGCCGGCCGTGAAGACGACGACGTCGCAGTCGGCGAGGACCTCGATGTCGTCCGATCCGTCGACGTGCGCCATGGGGACGAACTGGATGCCGTGGCTGAGGTCGAGCGCCTCGGCGCGCACCTTGGCGGCGTTGATGTCGTAGAGCGCGACGTTCTGGGCGACGCCACGCATCAACGCGGCATACGCCAGCGTTGCGCCGACGGCGCCCGCCCCGACGATCCCGAGCCTGGTGGTGCGGCGGCGGCGGGTGCCACCCGGGGCCTCCCCGGTCATGATCGGTCCTCCATCGTTCCCTCACGCGTCGATGTCCTGGGTGCGAGTGTGTCAGGACCGACCGCGTCGAGCGCTGTGTGAGCGTGACCCCGTGTGACGATGGGGGCGTGGACCTGCCCGTGGATGCCGTCACGTCGCTGGACGGCTTTCCGGTGGAGCCCCCGCCGCTGCGGCGGCCCGTCATCTTCGAGCAGGTGTGGCGCGACCTGACCTTCGTGCACTGGCCGGTCGACCCGGACTCCGTGCGTCAGCTCTTTCCAGCAGGCACGCGCCCGGATGTCTTCGCCGACGGCCGCACCTACGTCGGGCTGGTTCCCTTCGTCATGGACGGCATACGGGTCGGGCGGGCGCCGTCACCTCGAGTGCCCTGGCTGGGCGGCTTCCTCGAGACGAACATCCGCCTCTACTCGACCGACGACGCCGGTCGGCACGGCGTCCTCTTCCGCTCACTCGAGACCGAGCGCGCCCTGGCCGCCGTCGTGGCCCGCGTCGGGCTGGGGCTGCCGTACACCTGGGCGCGTATGCGGATGAGGCGCGACGGCGCGCTCATGACCTACTCCAGCCGCCGACGTGCGCCCGACCGGGGCCCGCGCAGCCTGCTCACCGTGCACGTCCGGCGGCGCGTGGAGCCGACACCGCTGGAGACGTGGCTGACGGCCCGCTGGGGCGCCCACACGCGAGTGGCCGGGGGCACGATCTGGGTGCCCAACCAGCACGAGCCGTGGCCGCTGTATGCCGCCGAGCTCGTCGAGCTCGCCGACGACCTCCTCGAGGCCAGCGGTGTCACCCCGTCCGGCCCCCCACTGCGTCCGCTGTGGTCTCCCGGTGTGGCGGCACGCTTCGGGCGCCCCTCGCGCGTGGCCTGACGGTCGGACCGCCGCGGGTGCTCAGGTGAACAGCTCCCGGAGGCAGTCCTTGAACATCTGGGTGTGCGCGTCGACGTCCGCAGCCGTGGTCGCCGGGCTCATCAGCGCCATGTTGTGGAAGGGCGTCAGCAGGATGCCGCGGTTGAGGGCGTACAGGTGGAGGTACTGCTGCAGCTCGAAGTCGTCGGCGTCGTGCGCCTCCTGGCCGTCGTGCGAGGGCCGGCCGGAGAAGTTGTACTCCGCTCGGGCGCCCAGCCGCGTCACGTGCCACTCGGCGCCGACCGAGTCGATGCCCGCCTGGACGCCGTCGGCCCAGGCGTCGGCGAGCGGCACCATGTGCTCGAACGCCTCCGCCGTCATGACCTGCTCGAGCGTGGCCTTCATGGCCGCCATCGACAGGCCGTTGCCGGCGAGCGTGCCCCCGATGCCGCCCACGTCGATGTCCTCGAGCTCGACCGAGCGGGCGATGCGGTCGGCGATGTCCTGACTGAATCCGAAGGTGCCGCACGGGATGCCGCCGCCGATGGACTTGCCGATGACGAGCAGGTCCGGCTGCAGGCCGTGGGCGCCGGTGTAGCCGCCGGGACCGGCGCAGATCGTGTGGGTCTCGTCATTGATGAGCAGCGCGCCGTAGCGGGTCGCGAGCCCGCGGAGGCTCTCGTTGTAGCCGGGGTCCGGAAGGACGATGCCGATGTTCGTCAGGGCAGGCTCGACGAGGATGGCGGCGACGTCGCCGTGGTCGAGGGCCCGCTCGAGCGCCTCGAGGTCGTTGAACTCGACGACACGGGTGGTCTCTGAGGTGTCGACCGGTGCGCCGATGTTGCCGGGGCGGTCGATGGTGCCGCCGTCCCGCCCCTTCGTCGCGAAGGCCTCGTCGACGGAACCGTGGTAGCACCAGTTGTGCACGATGACCTTGCTGCGGCCGGTGAGGTGTCGGGCATAGCGGATCGCGTGGCGGTTGGCGTCGGTGGCCGTCAGGGTGAACTGCCAGTAGGGCAGTCCGAAGCGCCGAGCGAGCCCGGTGGACACCGCGATGGCGTCCTCGGTCGGCAGCATCGTCGTGATCCCGCGGGAGAGCTGGCGGGTCACGGCCTCGACGGTCGGCGCGGGGGAGTGGCCCATCATCGCGCCCGTGTCGCCGAGGCAGAGGTCGACGTGGTCGATGCCGTCGACGCACGTGAAGTGGGCACCCTCCGCAAGCTCCACGAAGACCGGGAAGTCGCCCGGCCACTTGACCATCCAGCTCATCGGGACCCCGCCCGGCATGTGCGCGGCGGCCCGCTCGGCCAGCGCCCGCGACCGCGGCCGGGCGTCGGAGAAGGCGGCTCGCTCGCGGGCGTGCAGCTCGGCCAGGCGGGCGCGGTCGACGGTGCTCATCCCCGCATCATGCCGTGAGCTGCAGCCTGGCGGAAGTGATCGCCGAAGCTCGGGCGCACCACGGATTCCGAAGGTGTTGGAAGCCGATTCAAACGAAAACGCACAGGTCCCCCGGTGCTTTTGAGACTGAGGGAAGTGGCATGATCCCCGCCATGCCCCTGAGCGGTTACCGCGGTCTGAGCCTCTGGCACGACACGATCGGCGAGATCGAGCCGCGCCCCAGCCTGGCCACCGACATCGAGGTCGACGTGGCCGTCGTCGGGGGCGGCTACACCGGGCTGTGGACGGCATACCACCTCGTCACGGCCGACCCCACGATCCGGGTCGCCGTCCTCGAGAAGGAGGTCGCCGGCTTCGGCGCCTCCGGACGCAACGGCGGCTGGTGCTCGGCCCTCTTCCCCGCCTCGCTCAAGCGGATGGCTGCCGAGCGCGGCCGGGACGCGGCGATCCGGATGCAGCACCTGCTGCACGACACCGTCGCCGACGTCGGGCGCATCGCCGAAGCCGAGGGCATCGACTGCCACTTCGACCAGGGCGGCTACCTCTCCGTGGCCCGCAACCCGGCGCAGCTCGAACGGGTCCGTGCGGAGGTGGCCGACGACCGGTCGTGGGGCTTCACCGAGGAGGACCACCGTCTCCTCGACGCCCACGAGGTCATGGCCATCGCCGGCATCAGCAACGCCCTCGGCGGATCGTTCACGCCGCACTGCGCGGCCATCCACCCGGCCCGCCTCGTGCGCGGCCTCGCTGACGCCGTCGAGCGACGCGGCGTCGCCGTCTACGAGCGCACGGCGGCCGTCGACGTGCGCAGCCACCGCGTCGTCACCGCCCACGGGAGCGTCCGCGCCGAGCACGTGGTGCTCGCGACCGAGGGCTACACCCCGGCCGTCGCGGGCCGTCGTCGCGCCATCGCGCCGGTCTACTCCCTCATGACGGCGACCGAGCCGCTGCCCGAGGAGACCTGGGCGCAGATCGGACTCGAGAAGCGCACGACCTTCGCCGACAACCGGCACCTGACGATCTACGGCCAGCGCACCCGTGACGGGCGGATCGCCTTCGGTGGCAGGGGTGCTCCCTACCACTACGCCTCCAAGGTGTCGCCGCTCTACGACCGCGACCAGCGCGTCCACGCGGCCCTGCGCCGGATCCTGCTCGAGCTCTTCCCGGTGCTCGACGGTGTGACGTTCACCCACGCCTGGGGCGGCAACCTCGGCGTCCCGCGCGACTGGTTCCCCTCCGTGCGCCACGACCGGCACACGGGCCTCGCCTTCGCCGGTGGCTACGTCGGCGACGGGGTGGCGACGTCGGCGCTCGCCGGGCGCACCCTGTCGGCGATGATCCGCGGCGACGACCCCGACGGGCTGGCGACGCTGCCCTGGGCGGGGCGCACGTCCCGCGACTGGGAGCCCGAGCCGCTGCGCTGGCTCGGCGTCAACGCCGTCACCGCGCTGATGACCTCGGCTGACTGGTCCGAGCGGCGGACCGGACGCCCGTCCCGAGCGGCCTCGGCCTTCTGGACCGCCCTCGGCCAGTAGGTTCGGCCGGCGGGCGTATGCCGGGTCAGCCACGGTATGCCGCGTCAGCTGCCTCGGGCCGTGAAGGAGCCGTCGGCGAGCACCGGCACGAGCCCCGAGCCGTCGACCTCTGCCGCGATCGCGACGTCGTCGGGCCAGCCCTGCTCGACGAGCTCCCGCCCGCTGGCGCACCCCTGCAGCGCCTCGAGGACGCGTCCCTCCACCGCCAGCCAGGCCGCCCCGGCGGCCTCGGCCTCGGGGCCGAGCAGCAACGGGCCGGCGCGGTGCTCGAGCGCGGCAGTGAGCGCGGCGACGACCGCGCCGGCACCCCAGAGGTCCTCGACGGCAGGGCGCAGCGATCCGTCCGCCCAGCGCTCGCCAGCGGGCACGACGACGACCGCAGGCTGGGCCCGCGACCCGCGTGAGGACTCGAGCCAGCCGACCAGCCAGGCGGCCACGGCCGACCGGTTGCGCAGCGACGCGGCGACGACGTCCGCGCCGGCATCGGACAGGAGCGCGCTGATCGTCGAGCCGTTCGGAGACGGCAGGACGAGCTCCTCGATCGGGCCGGCCGCACGGATCGAGCCCGGCGACAGACTGACCCCACCGTCCACACTCGTGGCCGACCGCGGCCGGGCCAGGGTCGCGCCCCGTTCGTCGGCGAAGGCCTGCGCCGACTCGTCCTTCCAGCGGTAGGGGTGCACGCGGCTGCCGCCGTCGACGGCGACCGAGACGCACGTGGTGAAGCTGAGGACGTCGACGACAACCGCGCAGACCGGCGAACCAGCGGCGACGGCATACGCGGTCAGGGCCTCCGCGGCGAAGGGTCCCCAGTCGAGGCGGACGACGTGACGGTCCTGCGAGTGCCATGGCTGCACGGTGCCAACCTACGGGGCGGCCGTCGCTGAGCGCGTGGTGACCGGCACCGACACAAGAGACGTCGGACCCAGGGAGCTCGATGCCGGCCGCGGTGAGGGCGCGGGTGTCGAGGCGGTCGGCGACGTCGAGCCCGTCACGGGCCGCGCGGGGGAGAGGCGCAGGTCGCCAGACTGGTTCAGGATCGCCAGGCCGCCGACCACGAGGAGGGCGCTGGACGTCACCGTCAGCACCGCGGCGCGGCGCGACCCGATGACCGCGGGGTCGATGTGCCGTCCCATGTGCCCCTTTTCGTCGGCCAGCCAGCGGTACCTTACGCGCCCGTCGGGCGCGTGTGGCCGAACCGGCGCCGATCCGGCGCGGTCCGGGTCAGCGGGCGTCGAGCCTGCGCACCAGCCGGGTGGGAGCCGTCAGGCGGTAGGAGGCGTCCACCAGCTCGGCGACCTCCTGCCAGTCCACCCGCTCGGCAGGACCGCACGCGCGCAGGTCGAGCCCGACCCAGCCGGACGGCCCGAGGTAGGCCGGGTCGTAGAAGCGCTCGTCCTCCAGCAGGGCCGGCCGCTCGCCCGCATCCGGCAGGACGAGAACGGACTGCCGGTAGGGCTCCGGGTCGTGGTCGCCCTTCACGGTGCCGCCATACGTGAGGAAGACCTTCGTGGTGAAGAAGACGGGCCGCCCGTGCGACACCTTCTCGTCCGCGCCGGGCAGCGCGAGGCAGATCTCGCGGACACGGACGAGGTAGGGGTCCGCGCCGTCGAACATCAAGGGGTGGGCCATGTGCCCACGGTAGGGCGCCGTCAGGCGCCGCAGGCGCCTCCGCACCCACCGGCGCCGCAGCCGCCGCCGCACCCGCCCGCCGCCACCGGCTCGGGCACCTCGTGGCGGTGCTCCCACGCCGTCTCCAGGGCCTGCGTGAAGACCTCGACCGGCTGCGCCCCGGACACGCCGTACTTGCGGTCGAAGACGAAGAAGGGCACCGAGTCGATGCCGAGCATCTTGGCCGTCGCCTCGTCGCTGCGCACGTGGTTGCCGTAGTCATCCGACTCGAGCATCTGGCGCACGGCCTCGGCGTCGAGGCCGATCTCGGTCGCGAGCCGCACCAGCACGTCACGGTCACCGACGGCGAGGCCGTCGGTGAAGTAGGCGCGCATCAGCCGCTCGTGGGCAGCGTCGGCCAGGCCGTGCTCGGCGGCGAGGTGGACGACGCGGTGGGCGTCGAAGGTGTTGCCGTAGCGGGCCTGCTCCCAGTTGAACTCGAGTCCCAGCTCGGCCGCGGCCTGCGCCATCGAGCGGTGCTGCGCGGCGGCCTGCTCGCGGCTCGTGCCGTACTTGGCGGCGATGAGGTCGACGAGCGCCAGCTGGGAGACCGGCTCGGCGCCGCGGTCCAGCTCGAAGCTGTGCCACGTCACCTCGAGCTCGTCGGCGTGCTCGAAGCCCGCCAGGGCGGTCTCGAGGCGGCGCTTGCCGAGGTAGCAGAACGGGCACACGATGTCGGACCAGATGTCGATCTTCACGGTCGTGCAACCTACCCGGCGGGCTCGCTGTTCCCCGCATCGCGCGAGGCGTCGGTCACGCTGGGCGTGAGCGGGCGTATGCCGTTCAGCTGGCGCGAGCGACCCGGTGCAGGATCGCCGCGGCCGAGTCGGCGTCGCGTGCCTCGGGCAGCCAGTGCCCTGCGTCCAGCTCGACGAACTCGTAGTCGGCCCCCACGTGCTCCCCGGTCAGCTCGGCCGCGGTGCGTCCGAGGAACGGGTCACGGGAGCCCCAGACGTACGTCGTCGGGACCTCGACGCGGTGCGCGGGAACGTGCGAGTCCCGGGCTGCGCGGTACCAGTTCATCGGCCCGGTGAGCGCGTCGGCGCGGGCCAGCCGGACGGCATACCTCCTGCGGTCCTCGGTCGGCAGCCCGGTGCGCGCGAGCACCGAGTGGAAGCTCGCCGCGAAGGCCCGCTCGGGGACCCACGGCACCTGGAAGGCCGCCATGTACCAGGACTTCCGCTTCTGCTCGAGGCCACCCTTGAGCGCCCGCGACATCGCGGCGGGGTGCGGGGTCGACAGGACGGTCAGCGAGGCGACGCGCTGCGGGTGGTTCGCGGCGACGAGCCACGCCACCGCGCCGCCCCAGTCGTGCCCGACGAGGTGCACCTGCTCGCGCCCGGAGGCGTCCACGAGCGCGAGGACGTCGGCGACGAGCTCCTCGAGGCGATAGGCCCCACGCCCGGCCGGTCGCGCGCCCGGGCAGTAGCCACGCTGGTCGGGTGCCAGGGTGCGCAGGCCCGCCTCGTGCAGGCGCGCGGCAACGCGGTCCCAGCTCGTGCGGTCGGCGGGGAAGCCGTGCAGCAGGACGACGGCGTCGCCGCCGATCGGGCCGGAGTCCGTCACGTCGAAACGCAGCCCGTCCCGGCTGTAGCCCGTGATCCGCTCGTCCGTGGTTCGCATCGCTCCATCCTGCCCCGGACGGGTGCCCGGCGCCGTCCGGGGGCCGCGGTCTCAGGGTCCTCCCGTAGGGGGTGAACCCGAGGCGGCCCCACAGCGCCGCGCCTACTGTTGACACATGTCCGCCTGGCCCGACCTGCGCATCGAGCCGGCCCCGACGCGTGCCTGGTGGCACCTCTCGCGGACCGGTCTGCTCTTCGGCGCCGCCTACTTCCTCACCTCGATGGCCCCGAGCCTGCTGCCGCGGACGTGGTACTACCAGGGCCTCGTCAGCGGCCTGTGCGCGTCTGCGGGGTACGCGCTGGGCGTCCTCGTCGCCTGGGTCGTGCGCCGCGTCGCCCGCCTCATCGACCTGCACGTCACCGTCAGTGGGGAGGCCCGGCACTGGCTGCTCGTCGCCGCGCCCCTCTTCGGAGCGGTGGCGGTGCTCGGGCTGACGGTCGCCAACGTGCGGTCCCAGGCACGCACGGCGGCCGTGGTGGGGCTCCCGCCCCTCCACCCGCTCGACTGGGCGCTGGCGCTCGCCCTGACCGCCCTCATCGCCGTCATCTTCCTGGCTGTCGCACGCGGACTGCGCCGGGCGACGCGCCAGCTCGCCGACGCCGCCGGGCAGGTGCTGCCCCACCCGCTCGCGACGGTCGTGGCCATCGTCGTCGTCGCGCTGGCCGCGGCCTGGGTCACCGACAGCGTCCTGCTCCACCGTGGCATGCAGGCCTTCGCCGGGGTGGCCGCGCAGGTCAACACCACGCCGAGCGGCCGCACGGCCCCGACCTCGCCGCTGCGTTCGGGCGGCCCTGGCTCGCTCGAGCCCTACGGCAGCCTCGGCTACCAGGGGCAGATGTTCGTCACGAGCGCGCCGACGCCGGCCCAGATCACCTCGGCCACCGGCCGCGCAGCCACCGAGCCGATCCGGGTGTATGCCGGCCGCACCGGTGAGCGCACCGTCGCCGACGTCGCCGACGCCGTCGTCAGCGAGCTGAAGCGCACCAAGGCGTTCGACCGCCGGGTGCTCGCCGTCTTCACGACGACGGGCACGGGCTGGGTCGACGACTGGGCGGCGCAGTCGATCGAGTACCTCACCTACGGCGACAGCGCGATCGCCGCCATGCAGTACTCCTACCTACCGAGCGCGATGTCGATCATGACCGACCGCGACACCCCGCGCGAGGCCGGCCGCGCGCTCTTCGACAAGGTGTATGCGGTGTGGCGCACGCTGCCGGCCGACGCCCGCCCGCAGCTCGTCGTCGGCGGCGAGTCGCTCGGGGCCTACGGCGGGCAGGCCGCCTTCGCCGACGCGGACGACATGCTCGCCCGGTCGCAGGGCGGGGTCTGGGCCGGCACGCCGAGCTTCACCGACATCGCGGCGTCCCTGACGGCGCGGCGCAACGAGGGCTCGCCCGAGATCGTTCCGGTCGTCGACGACGGGCTGCACATCCGCTTCGCGGCGAGCGGCGACCAGCTGACGCACGACTACTACGGCCGCGACTACGGCGCCTGGGACTTCCCGCGCTTCGTCTACGCCCAGCACCCCTCCGACCCGGTCGTCTGGTGGAACCCCGCCCTGCTCGGCGCCGAGCCGGACTGGCTGCGCGAGCCGCGAGGGCGCGACGTCAACCCGGACGTCACGTGGATCCCGTTCGTGACGTTCTGGCAGCTGACCACCGACATGGCCGTCGGGCACGACCCGCCCGACGGCTACGGCCACCGTTACGGGCCGGAGCTCGTCCCCGCGTGGGGATCGGTGCTCGGCGGCTCGCCGACGGACGACTACTCGAAGGTGGTGGCCGGCATCGAGCGGACCGTCAACCGGGTCGCCTGACCGGTTGCCGCTGAGGCTCACCTAGGCTCGGGACATGCCTGCTGAGCGTTTCCACGGCCAGATCGCCGGCGTCGGCTCGACCTCGGGCGTCCGCGTCGTCGTCGGGTCGTGGGGGCGCACGCCGCTCGGGCGGTTCGGCGACGCGATGGTCGAGACCGCCGCCGGGCACCGGGTGCTGCTCGCCCCGACCCCGGAGGTGGCGGCCTTCATCCAGGCCACCTACGTGTTCGACGAGGTGCGCATCGAGGCGATCACGGTCGCCTCGGAGCGCGGCCGGTGGCGGGTCGAGTCACCGTCGCTCGCACTCGACCTGACAGTGGGCGGGCGTATGCCGCTCGGCCGGCTCCTGCGCCTCGTCCCCGGACGTCTGGCGGTGAGCCCGGCCTGGGCGACCCTCGTCGACCCTGTGGCGCGCACTGTCCTGCGCGGGGTCAGGACCCGCGGCACGGCGCTCGCCGGGCGGCAGGAGTACTACGGAGCCACCGACCTGCACGCCGTCACCGGGCTCGCGGGATGCTTCGACGAGGCGCCGCTGGGGGCGCTCGCCCCGGTCGACCCGCCGTGCCGGTTCGGCTTCTCGTCGACTCCTGCCACCCCCTCCGTCACGACCGTCGTGACGACCGTCATCACCGGCGGGCTCGCTGGCACGCTTCAGGCAGAAGCGGATCCGAACCGCGCGACGTAGTGCCAGACCCGCTTGAGCGCCTGTGTGGCGAGTAGCACGTGGGCGGCCCAAGCGCGGCGCAGCCCCGTAGGGATGGCGGTGGAGGTCCAGCGTGCCGTACTTCGGCCGCAGGGCCGGCTCCGGGTGGAAGTTGTCGGGCCCGGACACCTTCCACCCTCAGGCCGAAGACCCGCCACTGGTTGCGGCCGGTCGTGGACGCCGCGGCTCCCACCCGAAGTGGGTGCGCAGCTCGCGGTTCCACCGGTTCGCGGGCAGCTCCGGGCGCAGCAGCGCCATGCCGACGCAGTACTTGCTGATCGACAGCGGCCGTTGTCCGAGCTGCCACAGCACGCCGTCGATCTCGGTTGCGGCGCCCATCGTCTTGGACTCGATGAGCACTGTGTCCCGCGGTCCCTGGCGCTCCCGCTGCCCGTCCACGAAGGACATGTCGACGTCGCACGTCATGCGGCTCGCGCGGGTGCGGTCAAGCAGGGTCGAGCGGGCGTACGCGGTGGTGACCACCTCCGTCAGGGCGGGCACGGCAACCGGGTCGCCGATGAGGTCCATCGCGAAGGCGCGGGCCGACAGGGTGAGGACATGGCGCTCCTCCATGAGGTAGGGCATGCGCTCCTTGACCGTCTCGCCCCGACCACCCTCCGTCTTGACCTCGAGGACGCACTCGTCCGAGTCCAGGTAGGCCCGGGTCCGCACCTTGAAACGCCGCCGTCGCCCGTGCGCGTGCGCCCGGTAGGCGACCAGGTCCACCGTGTCGAAATAGATCGACTCGTAGTCGAAGACCCGCAGCCCGTCGACATCCAGCGCGGCCAGCCGGTCACCCATCGCCGTCATCAGCCGCTCGAACACCGGCAGCGGCACGAGGTACTTGCGGTCCACCCGCGTCTGCAGGTCGGCCCGAGCGATGACTTCGTCGAGGGAGACGGCCGGGAGCGCTCTGATGATATCGGCAAGGCCCGTACGGGCCGTGGTCATGAGCCGGTGCTCGAACGAGGCACGTCCACTGCATCGAGACCGGTGTTCTGGGTGGCTCGGCTGCCGTTCAGGGCCGCGGTCTCGATCCCGGCGGGCAGGTCGGGGTGGCCGCCCGCTTCGCGGCGATGCAGGCCAGTCACGGTGGCGGCAGTGGTCGTGACCGACGGCTGAGCGCCATGGCGAGCGGAGCAACGGAGTCGGTATCGCACGTCCACGATGGTGAGGTCCCGTACGTAGTCGAGCTCCTGCACGAGCGCCTGGGTGACGTCGACGCCGAGGCGTTCCGCCAAGTGGAGCCGCAGCTCGCTCTCGTCGGCGATGGCGGCGTCGATGGTCACGAGCTGACGCCGGCTCCTCGAGAAGAGTGCAGGGTGGTCGGCGACGTACATGACGGCCACGAGGACGGCGCACAGTGCCGGCGCGAGGCCCCACGGGCCAGGGTGCAGCCCGGTCACCAAGCCGAGGGCGAGCGCCACGAAGTAGTAGGCGACCTCTTCCTGGGTGATGGAGTCGGAGCGGAGCCGGATGATGGACAGGATCCCGAAGAGGCCGAGCCCGAGTCCGGCCCCCACCGGTGCGTTGGCCAGAACAGCCGTGACCGTCATGACCCCCACGTTGAGCGCGACGAACGCGAGAAAGAGGTCTCGCCGCCGGTGGCGGCTGAAATAGAAACCGGCGACCACAGAAATGGCGAGCAGGTCCGCGAGGGCGGGAACAACGATGGGATTCATCGCTCCTCCTTTCGCTCGAGGACACGCCTAGACACGATTACGGTAGGCGCGTAAGTCCTCTCAAGTGGCGTTTATGAAACGTTCATCCAGCGCACATCTTCCAAGGGGCGGTGCATATCCGCCATTCCCATCGAATACACCCCGACCAGCGAGTCGTGGTGCACGACAAAGCGGCTGGACGGGTAGGAACTGACAGTGGGCACGATGATCGACTTCCCCGAGCACGACCTCACCGCCTATCGCGCCGACCCTGCCGGCGGGCCACGCGGCGCGGTCATCGTCATACAGGAGATCTGGGGTCTGGTCGACCACATCAAGGACGTCACCGACCGTTTCGCCGGGCAGGGCTACCTCGCCGTGGCCCCGGACCTGCTCCGCCACGTCGGCCTGACCCCCGAGGTGGGCGAGCGCATCTTCGAGCTCATGTTCAGCAGCTCCGAGGAGGACCGGCTGGCCGCCCAGCCGCAGATGCGCGCGGCGACGACCCCGGCTCGCCAGCCGGAGTTCGCTGCGTGGGCGGTGCCGGCGCTGCGCGCGGTCGTCGACTCGCTCGTCGAGGAGCCCGGGGTGCAGGGGCGGGTTGGCGTCGTCGGATTCTGCTTCGGCGGGTCGTATGCGTTCGCCCTGGCCGCGACCGAGCCGCGACTTCGCGCAGCGGTCCCCTTCTACGGCAGCTTCCCCGAGCGCGCCGACCCGGGCTCGATCGGCTGCCCCGTCCTGGCCTTCTACGGCGAGGAGGACCACGGCATCACGGACGGGGTCCCGGACCTGGAGGCCCGGATGGAGCAGGCGGGAGTCGACTTCACGGCGCGGGTCTACCACGGCGTGGGGCACGCGTTCTTCAACGACACCTCGACGTCCAAGTACAACGCCGAGGTGGCCGCGGACGCCTGGGACCGGACGCTCGCCTTTCTCGCGGAGCACGTGTCCGGGTGAGCGCCGAACGCCGGCCCGACGGGCCCACGTGGATCTGCCAGCGCATTCGTCACTCTGGCAGGCGCTCGTGCAGTAAGCCTGTCGCATGACCGCCTCCGCCTCCGCCCCAGGCGCTCCCAGCCCGCTCGTCCTCGGCCCGATGCTGCGCTACATCGGCGAGACCGACGCGACCGTGTGGGTGGAGACGTCCGGGCCGGCAGTCGTGACCGTGCACGTCGACGAGCGCGGCTGCAGCGCCCCGACCTTCTCGGTCAAGGGCCACCACTACGCCCTCGTCGTCGTCGACGGACTGGAGTCCGGGTGCGCGCAGGACTACAGCGTGGACATCGACGGGACGCTGGTGTGGCCTGAGCCGGACAGCCCCTACCCGCCGCCGCGCATCCGCACCATCGACCGCGAGCGGCCT
This sequence comes from Terrabacter sp. FW104-15G4B, assembly GCF_058790095.1. Lineage (NCBI taxonomy): Bacteria > Bacillati > Actinomycetota > Actinomycetes > Micrococcales > Intrasporangiaceae > Terrabacter > Terrabacter sp. FW104-15G4B. The sequence continues at coordinate 115,419 of NZ_JBYTCI010000005.1, forward strand.
ACCCGGCTGCTCTTCGGCTCGTGCCGCACGTCGGTGGCACACGACCGGGAGGGCCACGCCACCAACGGTGTCGACGCCCTGCGCACCCTCGCCCTGGCGCTTGCCCGCGGCGAGGAGGAGTGGCCCGACCTCGTGGCCTTCCTCGGCGACCAGGTCTACGCCGACGAGACGTCCCCAGCGATGCGGGAGTTCATCGCCGCCCGCCGCGACATCGAGGAGCCGCCGGGGAAGGAGATCAAGGACTACGAGGAGTACGCCCACCTCTACCAGCTCGCGTGGGGCGACGAGGCGAACCGCTGGCTGCTCTCGACGGTGCCGAGCTGCATGATCTTCGACGACCACGACATCCGCGACGACTGGAACACCTCGTGGACCTGGCACGAGGAGATCAAGCGCACCCCGTGGTGGCATGAACGGCTGATGGGTGGCCTGTCCTCCTACTGGGTCTACCAGCACATCGGCAACCTCTCGCCGGGCCAGCTCGCCGACGACGAGATCTACGCCCGCGTCGTCGCGGCCGCCGCAGCCGACGCGCCCGACGACGGGTCCGGCCCGGTCGAGCTCGACCTCACGGAGGCGGTCTTCGACCTCTCACGACGCGTCGACCGGCACCCGGAGGTCTACCGCTGGAGCTACCGCCGCGACCTGGGCGACAGCCGTCTCGTGGTCGTCGACTCTCGTGCGGCCCGGGTGCTGGAGCCGAAGCACCGCTCCATGCTCGACCCCGACGAGATGCGCTGGCTCGACGAGCAGCTGACCGGCGACGTCGAACACCTGCTGATCGGCACGTCCCTGCCCTTCCTGCTGCCGCCGGGGCTGCACGACCTCGAGGTGATCGACGAGGCGCTCGCCATGGGCCCGCGGGGTCGGCTGGTCGCACAGGCGGCGGAGAAGGCACGCCAGTCGATCGACCTGGAGCACTGGGCAGCGTTCAACGACGGCTTCGTCGAGGTCTTCGAGATGGTCATGGACGTCGCGCGGGGCCACCGCGGCACGGCGCCGGCGACCGTCGTGTTCCTCTCCGGTGACGTCCACAACTCCTACGTGGCCGAGGTCGTCGACGCGGGGTCACGGCACGGAGCCCGGTCGCGGGTCATCCAGGCCGTCTGCTCACCCATCCGCAACCCGATGCCGCGTGGGATCCGCGTCATGATGTCCGCCTTCGCGCGTGGCCTGGTGCGCCCGATGCGCTTCCTCGCGGCCCGGTCGAAGCACGTGCCGGAGCCGGCCTACCCCTGGCAGGTCACCGACGGGCCGTGGTTCGACAACTGCCTCGCCGAGCTGACCGTGCAGGGACGCGACCTGTCGCTCGTCTGGCGTGGTGGCGAGGTGCGCGACGGCGACGACGCCCACCCGGTTCTGACCTCCGTCGCGAGCGTGCGCCTCCCCTCCGGCGGGTGAGCCGACGGACGGGTCAGGGCAGCAGCGCGAGGATTTCGTCGGTCGCCGCGCTCTCATCGGGGCGCGGGAAGATGCGGGTCACCGAGTTCTGCGCCGCCGGGTCGAGGTCGGTCCGGGGGTCGAGGGTGGTGGTGGTCATGGATGTGTGGCCTCTCCGGCGGGCGCAGCGGTGGTAGGTCGGTCCGCGGGACGTGGGCGCCGCAGGGAGCGGTCGAGGACCGACATCGCCAGGAGCAGCATGGCGACGACGGTGAGCACGACGGCGAGGCCGTGCAGGCCTGCGGTGTCGGCGTGCTCGGGGAAGGCGGCCGCGTTGGCGGCGGAGGCGAGCATGGCGCCGAGGTACATGAAGGTGCGCAGCAGGCCGGCCGACGAGCCGAGACGGTCCGGCTCGGCCTGCCGGTAGAGGGCGTTCTGGTTCGCCAGCCCGAGCAGGCCTTGAGGTACCCCCACCACGACGACCACCGCGCCGACGACCCACAGCGGCGAGTCGTCGCGGAGCAGGAGCAGTCCGAGGCAGGCGACCACCTGCAGGCCGGCGCCGACGAGGAGCTTGCCGCGCACCTGCTCGCGTCGGCCGAAGACCGTCGTCACCGCGATGGCCACGACGAACATCGGCAGCAGCGCGAGCCCCGCGCCCGTGGCACTGAGGCCACGTCCCTGCTCGAGCCACTGGGTGAAGCCGTAGAGGAACGCGTAGCTGACGGTGAAGGCGAGCACCTGCCGGACGTACGTGGCGAGCAGCGGCCCGTTGCCGGCGAGGACGCGAACGTCGATGAAGGGGTCGTCGGCGCGCAGCTCGCGCAGGGCCAGCCCGGTGCCCGTGAGCGCGACGACGAGAAGCAGCGGCCAGTGAACGAGGGCGGGCGCCATGAGGAAGAGCAGCAGGGCGGCGAGGGTGACGGCGAAGAGCGCCATGCCCGCGACGTCCAGGCCCTGGGGCCGGGCGGCGTCCTCCTCGCGGTGCAGCTGCTCATCGCGGGGGAGGCGCAGCGACCCGAGCACGAGGCAGGCGATGGCCAGCGGCACGTTGACGGTGAAGATGGTGCGCCAGCCGCCGAGCCCGATGAGCAGGCCGCCGAGCGTGGGGCCGATGACCGCGACGGTCTGGTTGGCGACGGAGAGCGCGGCGAGCACGCCGGCGGGCGAGTCGGTGCGCGTGCGCACCGACTCGCTGCGGATGAGCACCATGGAGGCGGGGTATGCCGCACAGGTGCCGATCCCCAGGAGCACCCGGGCGAGCACGAGGACGCCGAGGCTGGGTGCGAGCGCTCCGAGGATGCCCGCGAGACCGACGAGCGCGGTGCCTGCGAGGTAGAGGCGTCGCGGACCGTGGAGGTCGACGAGCCGGCCGACGACCGGTTGCCCGACGGCGGTGGCGAGGTAGAGCGCGGAGACGAGCCAGATCGTCGCGGACGGTGGCACGCCCAGCGCGAGCCCGATCGGGACGAGGCCGACGGCCAGCATCGAGGAGTTGACCGGGTTGAGCACCGAGCCGAGGACCATGGGCGCGATGAGGCGGCGGTCGAAACGGCCGGTCGGTGCGGTGTGGGGCCCGCCCTCGGCGGCGCGGCCCCCGCGGCAGGACTCCGTCATCGGCGCGAGAGCCGGTCGAGCAGGACCATGGCGTCGAGGACGGTCTGGCGCTCGGCCTCCGTGAAGTGGTCGGTGAGGGCGCGCGAGAGCCACTCCTCGCGGGCGGACCGGCTGAGGTCGATGCGGCTGCGGCCGGCGCGCGTGAGCGAGACGAGCTGCCGGCGTCCGTCGGTCGGGTCGGGACGGCGCTCGACGAGGCGGCGCTCCTCGAGGACGGCGAGCGTGGCTGCCATCGACTGTGGGCGCACCTGCTCGCCCGCGGCCAAGGCGCTGGCAGAGGCGTCGCCGCCGCCCAGCAGGCGGCTCAGGACGGCCGTCTGCGAAGGGGTGAGGCCGTCGAGCCCGGCCACGTCGCGCAGGCGTCGGCGCAGTCGGCTGAACGTGACTCGGATGTCGTGCGCGGCCCGCGCGGCGGATGGAGCGATCGGGTGCGAGCCGTCGGTCATCGGGGTCGTGCCGGGGCGTGCGGCCATGCTCTGGACCGTAGAACTCAACAGGCAAACTGTCCAGTTCCACCTGTCGATCGCGGGTCAGGTGACGCAGACGGCGGGGGTGTGCCGGCGACGACGCCCACCCGGGGTGGGGCGGCGTGAGGACGTCACGGCCGTCACGTCCTCTCGGCGTCGATCCGGGTGCTGTCGCGCAGGACGACGGTGGCACCGAACGAGGCGGTCGCGGGGGGCTCGCCCGGCGCCGCGAGCGCCAGTCGGGCCGCGGCTGCTCCCATCCCGAGCAGGTCGAGGTGCACCGTCGTCAGGGAGGGGGCGGTGTCGCGGAGCGTCTTTATGTCATCGAACCCGGCGACCCCGACGTCGTCGGGCACGCGGACTCCGAGGTCACGGCACGCGGCGAGCACCCCGAGGGCCATGACGTCGGAGACCGCGAGGACGCAGAGCGGCCGGGTCCGGTCGCGTGCCGCCGAGCCGAGTAGCTCCGTGGCCGCCGCGTAGGCGCCGTCACGGGTGAAGTCGGTGGCGATACGAGGTTGCAGCTCGATGCTGTGGGCATGGCCGTGTCGACGGATCTCGGCCTCGAAGGCGTCGGCGCGGTCGGTGGACGTGCGGAGCCATCGTGGGCCGGCGACGACCACGAAGTGCCGGTGTCCGGCTCTCAAGAGCTCACGGACGAGTTGGCTTGCGCCGGAACGGTTCTCGGGAACGACGGCGGAGAAACCGGGTAGCGGCTGGCCGATGAGGGCCACGCGCCCACCGTTGTGCTCGTAGGCAGTGCAGAGCCCGACGAGCCGGTCGGTGGCCGAGGCCGGGCTGCTTCGCCGAGACCCGGCCAGGACGATCGCCTCCGTCCGGTGGGCGGCGAACGACTCGATGGCCGCGCACTCCAGGTCAGGGTCTCGGTAGGTGCAGGCGAGCAGGGTCTGCTTTCCTGCCGCCTGGGCTGCGGACTGGACGCCGGCGGCGATCGTGGCGAAGTAGGGGTCGTCGATGTCGTGGACGACAAGGCCGACGAGCGCCGTCGACGACCGGGCGAGGGCCTGGGCCTGGGCGTTGGGGACGTAGCCGAGCTGCGCCGCAGCGGCGCGGACCCGCTCGGTGATGTCCTCCCGGGGATGCCGCGACGAGCGGTTGAGCACCCGGGACGCGGTGGCGAGCGACACCCCCGCGAGACTGGCCACCTGCTGAAGCGTCACTGCCACGTCCTCGACCTCCTTGCCGTCGTGGGGAATCCAGGGCATCGAGCGAGACCGTTGACACTCCTGAAACCCAGACCTACAGTAGCGGAAAGCGCTTTCCGCAGCACCTCCGGCTGCGCGGCGCAGCAAGAGAGAGGACAAGGATGTCTCCGCAAGCCGCACTCGACGAGCGCCCCCGGACCGTAACCCGGGCTCCGGCGCCGTCGCGCAGCGAGGGGGCCCTCGCGCGCAGCGTGACGCGCTCCTGGCGCCCCATCGCCTTCGCCGTCGTAGCCTTCGCCCTCTGGTGGGTCACCACGGCCACCGGTCTGCTGCCGCCCTACCTCGTGCCCTCACCCGGTGACACGTGGTCGGCCTTCGTGGGCAATCTCGGCTACTTCGGGTCCAACACATGGGTCACCGTCCTGGAGACCCTGATCGGCTTCGCCATCGCGATGGTGGTCGGTGAGGCGGTCGCCATCGCCATGGTCTACTCGCCCAGCCTGGAACGAACCATCTACCCGGTCGTGCTCTTCGCGCAGGTCATCCCGAAGATCGCGATCGCGCCGCTCTTCGTCGTGTGGCTCGGCTTCGGCGTGGGACCCAAGATCATCGTGGCAGTGCTCATGGCCTTCTTCCCGATCGTCATCTCGGGGTTGGCCGGCCTGCGCGACGTGGACCCGGAGGTGCTCGAGCTGACCTCGACCATGGGCGCCGGCCGGGCCAAGGTCTTCCGCAAGATCCAGTTCCCTGCCTCGCTCCCGCAGCTGTTCTCCGGGCTGAAGGTCGCCGCCACGCTTGCCGTCACCGGGGCCGTCGTCGGCGAGTTCGTCGGTGCCAACTCCGGCCTCGGCTACGTCATCCTCCAGGCCAACGGCAACGTCGACACGGCAAGCCTCTTCGTGGCCCTGATCATCATGTCGCTCGTCGGCGTGCTCATGTTCGCCGCCATCCAGCTCCTCGAGCGCCTTGTCATCCCCTGGCACGCCTCGCAGCGTGGCCTCGGGAGCAACACCGTCCAGCTCTAGACCCGTCCCACGCGCCGTCCGCGCCCGGACACCCCGCACCACCGCACCAACCCCGCGCCAGGGCAGAGCCGGCCATGCCGTGCTGGCCGCCCCTCGCGCGCACACCGACAACGAAGTCAGCAGATTAGGAGTAGTTCCCATGCAGCTCACCCGACGACGCGCGGTGGCCTTCGTGGCCGCGGCGGCCACGACACTCGCCCTCGGCGCATGCAGCAACGCCGAAGCCGGCACGTCCGGCGGATCCGGAGGCAGCACCGACGCGACCCTGATGCTCAACTGGTATCCGTACGGCGAGCACGCCCCCTTCTACTACGGGGTCGAGAAGGGCATCTTCGCCAAGCACGGCATCAACCTGACGATCAAGCCCGGCCAGGGCTCGACGAAGACCGCCCAGGCAGTCGGCGCCGACCAGGTCGACTTCGGGTGGGCCGACACCCCCGCGGTCCTGTCCAACATCGGCAAGGGTGTCAAGATCAAGAGCGTGGGCGTGTTCCTGCAGACCACGCCCTCGGCCGTCCAGGTCTTCGCCGACAGCGGCATCAACACCGTGGCCGACCTCAAGGGCCGCACGATCGCCGTGTCCGCCGGCGACGCCCCGACCACGACGTTCCCGATCTTCCTCCAGAAGGCAGGGCTGGCGCCGAGCGACGTCAAGCAGCAGAACCTGGACGCCGCGGGCAAGATCGCGGCCGTCATCAGCGGTCGCGTGGACGGTCTCATCGGCTTCGCCCACGACCAGGGCCCGACGATCGCCGCCAAGAGCGGCAAGGAGATGCGCTACTTCCGCTACTCCGACGTGGGCCTGAACTTCTACAGCAACGGGCTCATCGCCGGGGACTCGACGATCTCGTCCAAGGCCGACCTCGTGAAGCGGATGGTCGCGGCGACGAGCGAGTCCTTCGCCGCGGCCGAGAAGGACCCGCAGGCCGCCGTCGACGCCATGGCGGGCAAGGACCCGCAGATGCCGAAGAAGGACGTCCTGCTCGACCAGTGGAAGCAGACCATCAAGGTGCTGCACACCAAGAACACCGAGGGCCAGGCCCCCGGCGCCGACGCTGACGCCGACTGGGACGCCACGATCCAGGTGCTCTCCTCGGCGGGGCTGCTCGGCTCGGCCAAGGAGCGCTCGGCGTACTACGACAACGCCTTCCAGCCGACGGGAGAGTGACGATGGGATCCGCGACGCTGAGCGATACAGCCCGCAGGGGGTCGGCCTCCGCCGCGCACGCCCTCGAGGTGCACGACGTGCACATCCGGTTCGCGTCCAAGCGTGGCGAGGTCACCGCGCTCGAAGGGATCGACCTCACGGTCGAGCGCGGTGAGTTCGTCAGCATCGCCGGGCCGTCGGGCTGCGGCAAGTCGACGCTGCTCAAGGCGGTCGCCGGCCTGACGCGCCCTTCCCGTGGCGAGGTGGTGCTCAACGGGTCGATCGTCTCGGGACCCCGCCCCGACATCGGCTACGTCTTCCAGCGGGCGGCTCTGCTCGAGTGGCGCACCGTCGAGGGCAACATCCTGCTCCAGGGCGAGATGCGCGGCATGTCACGCGACCGTGCCCGGGGTCGCGCTCGGGACCTCATCGCCATGACCGGTCTCGAGGGCTTCGAGGGCGCCCTGCCGCATGAGCTGTCCGGCGGCATGCAGCAGCGGGTGTCGCTCTGCCGGGCGCTCCTGCACGAGCCCGAGGTGCTGCTCATGGACGAGCCATTCGGCGCGCTCGATGCACTGACCCGCGAGCGGATGAACGTCGAGCTGCACCGCATCTGGGAGGAGACCGGCGTCACCGTGCTGCTCGTCACCCACTCGGTGCCCGAGGCTGTCTACCTCGCGAACCGCGTCGTGGTCATGAGCCCGCGGCCCGGGCGCGTGCTGCGCGAGCTCGACGTCGCCCTGCCCCGCCACCGCGTCTACGCCGAGACGATGGCGAACCCCGTCTTCCAGGACCTGACGACGACGGTCCGCGACCTGCTCGGCACGTCGGGCGAGGTCGACTGAGCCGCCCCTCTCCCTCTCTTTCTTTCTCTCTCCTCGCGGCCTGCCGCGTGCGCCGGTCGGGACCACCCCGACCGGCCCGACCGAAGGACCCACCATGCCCGCACACCCGAAGTCCCTGCGGATCGCGCTCAACGGCGTGACCGGCCGCATGGGCTACCGCCAGCACCTCGTCCGCTCGATCCTCGCCATCCGCGACGAGGGCGGGCTGGAGATGCCCGACGGCTCCCGTGTCGCGCTCGAGCCGATCCTGCTCGGGCGCAACCCCGAGAAGCTCGCGGAGCTGGCCGCACGACACGGCGTCGACGAGTGGTCGACCGATGTCGACGCGGTGCTCGCCGACGACAGCGTGGACATCTACTTCGACGCCCAGGTCACCTCGCGCCGCGTCGACGCGCTGACCCGGGCCATGCAGGCCGGCAAGCACATCTACACGGAGAAGCCGACGGCCGAGACGGTCGAGGAGGCCCTGTCCCTCGCGAGGGTGGCCCGCGAGACGGGCGTCGTCGCGGGCGTCGTGCACGACAAGCTCTACCTTCCGGGGCTCGTCAAGCTCCGCCGCCTCGTCGACGAGGGTTTCTTCGGCCGCATCCTCTCGCTGCGCGGGGAGTTCGGCTACTGGGTCTTCGAAGGTGACATACAGCCGGCGCAGCGACCGAGCTGGAACTACCGCGTCGAGGACGGCGGCGGCATCGCGGTCGACATGTTCTGCCACTGGAACTACGTCCTCGAGGGCATCCTCGGTCCGGTCCGTGCGGTCACGGCCCGCACCGCCACCCACGTCCCGCAGCGGTGGGACGAGCAGGGCCGGCCGTATGCGGCGACGGCCGACGACGCGGCATACGGCATCTTCGAGGTGGGCGAGGGCATCATCGCCCAGATCAACTCGTCGTGGGCCGTGCGCGTCCACCGGGACGAGCTCGTCGAGTTCCAGGTCGACGGCACCCACGGCTCGGCGGTCGCCGGCCTGCACCGGTGCGTGGCCCAGCCCCGCAGCGCCACGCCCAAGCCGGTGTGGAACCCGGACCTCCCCGAGACGCAGTCGTTCCGAGAGCAGTGGATCGAGGTTCCCGACAACGCCACGCCCGTCAACGGTTTCCGCGCGCAGTGGGAGGAGTTCCTCCGCGACGTCATCGCCGGCCGGCCGCACCGCTACGACTTCCTGTCCGGCGCGCGCGGCGTGCAGCTCGCGGCGCTCGGCCTCGAGTCCTCCGCGACGGGTCGTCGCCTCGAGGTGCCGGAGCTCTCGGCATGACGCGCGTCGTCCTGCCGACCGAGTCGGGCGGCCGCCGGGTCCTCGAGCTGTCCGGCCCCCGCGACTGGGTGCGGCCCGACAAGCCGATCACCTCACGGGTGGCGTATGCCGCTGCCCACGTCGTGCCCCGAGTGCTCGCCGACAGCACGCCTGGCGCACCTGCCGACGTGGACTGGGACGCGACCCTCGAGCTGCGTCGCGACCTCTGGTCGTGGGGCCTCGGCGTCGCTGAGGCGATGGACACGGCCCAGCGCGGCATGGGCCTGGACTGGGCCGCGACCCGCGAGCTGATCGAGCGCTCGGCTGCCGAGGCGCAGCGCACCGGCGGCCGCATCGCCTCCGGCGCCGGCACCGACCAGCTCGACCCCGCGCGGGCCACCCCGGACGCCGACGGGATGCGTGCCGTGACCGCCGCCTACGCCGAGCAGGTCAAGGTGGTCGAGGCGGCCGGCAGCGGCGTCATCGTGATGGCTTCCCGCGCGCTCGCCCGGGCGGCGACGTCGCCGGCCGACTACCTCCGCGTCTACGAGGAGGTGCTCGACGCGGCGTCCGAGCCGGTGATCCTGCACTGGCTCGGCGAGATGTTCGACCCCGAGCTGGCCGGCTATTGGGGCAGCCGAGACCTCGACGCCGCGACCGACGCCTTTCTCGACCTCGTGACCCGCAACGCGGAACGCGTCGACGGCGTCAAGGTCTCCCTGCTCGACGCCGACCACGAGCGGGGCCTGCGTCGGGCCCTGCCCGAGGACGTCCGCCTCTACACCGGCGACGACTTCAACTACCCCGAGCTGATCTGCGACGACGAGGAGGGAGTGCACTCCGACGCCCTCCTCGGCATCTTCGCGGCCATCGCCCCGGCCGCCTCCACGGCGCTGCAGGCGCTGGACCGCGGCGACGACGCCACGGCGCGCGAGGTCCTCGAGTCGACCCGGGCCCTCGGCAGGCACGTCTTCTCCGTACCCACGCGGTTCTACAAGACCGGGATCGCCTTCCTCGCCTGGGTCAACGGTCGACAGCCCGGCTTCCAGATGGTCGGTGGCCTCTCGACCGGCCGGTCGGTCCTGCACCTCGTCCGTGCCCTGGAGCTCGCCGAGGAGGCCGGGCTCGTCGCGGAGCCCGAGCTCGCGGCCCGCCGGGTCACGGGCTGGCTGGCAGCCAACGGGTGGGAGGCCTGATGAGCCAGACGTCGACAGCGCCGGCCCTGGACGCGAGACGCAGCGCGGGGGAGCGGCTCTCGCTCAACACGATGACGACGCAGCGGCTCTCGTTCGACGAGGCCGTCGACCTCGCGCTGCGCCTCGACGTGCCCGCGCTGGGGCTGTGGCGCGACAAGGTCGCGGAGGCGGGGCTGGAGATCGCGGCGCGCCGCCTGCGCGACACCGGCCTGCGCGCCTCGTCGCTGTGCCGGGGCGGGTTCTTCACCGCCGCCGACCCGGACGGTGTCGTGGCTGCCGTCGCGGACAACCGGCGGGCGATCGACGAGGCAGCGGCGCTGGAGGCTCCCGAGCTCGTCATCGTGGCCGGCGGCCTGCCCGAAGGTGACCGCGACCTCCTCGCGGCCCGCCAGCGCGTCGCCGACCGGATCGGCGACCTCGCACCGTATGCCGCCGAGCGAGGAGTGCGCCTCGCGCTCGAACCGCTGCATCCGATGTTCGTCGCCGATCGCGCCGTGATCTCGACGCTGGAGCAGGCCCTCGACCTCGCAGCCGACCACGACCCGGCGTCCGTCGGTGTCGTCGTCGACACGTTCCACGTCTTCTGGGACCCGGCGGGCGACTCGATGGTGGAGCGCGCCGGACGCGAGGGCCGGATCAGCTCCTACCAGGTGTGCGACTTCAACCTGCCCATCCCCGAGGGGGCCCTGCTGGCCCGCGGCATGATGGGCGACGGCCACATCGACTTCGCGCGGTGGACGCGGGCAGTCGCCTCGGCCGGCTACACCGGGGACGTCGAGGTGGAGATCTTCAACGCCGACATCTGGTCGCGCGACCCGGTCGAGGTCGTCACGCAGATGCGCGCCCGCTATGACGAGCTCGTCGCCCCGTGGCTCTGACGCCGTGGCGGTGACGCCGGACCGCCCATTGCGCGTCGTCGTTGCCCCGGACTCGTTCAAGGGCAGCGCCACCGCGGCGGAGGTCGCGGCCGCCGTCGGCCGCGGCTGGCGACGAGCGCGCCCGGCAGACGTCGTCGTCGAGGTTCCGATGGCTGACGGCGGTGAGGGCACGCTCGACGCCGTCCTCGCCGCCGAGGGGGCCACCGTCCACACCGAGCCGGTGACCCTGGCCGGGGTCGGCAGGCACGAGGCCCGGTGGGGGATGGTCGGCGACCGAGCCGTCGTCGAGCTGGCGGAGTGCTGCGGGCTCCCGCTCGTGGGCACGGGCGAACCGGGCGCCGCGGACACCGAGGCGCTGGGCCGGGTACTGGCCGCGGCCCTCGACGCGGGCGTTGCCGAGGTGACGCTCGCCGTCGGAGGCTCGGCATCGACCGACGGAGGCAGTGGCGCCCTGCGCGCCCTGGGAGCCAGGGTCCTCGACGTCGCCGGTCGCGAGGTGCCCTCCGGCGGGCTGGGGCTGGCCTCGGCCGCCACCGTGGACCTCGCCGGCCTGCGGCCGCCGCCGGTGCAGGGGGTGACGATCCTGTGCGACGTGACGGCACCACTGCTCGGGCCGACAGGGGCGGCATACGTCTTCGGGCCCCAGAAGGGTGCGTCTCCCGAGCAGGTCGTGGCGCTGGACCAGGCCCTTGCCCGCTGGCACTGCCTGCTGCGCGGCGACGCGGAGGCGCCCGGGGCCGGGGCGGCCGGCGGCACGGCATACGGCTTCGCCACCGCATGGGGCGCGACGCTGCGTCCGGGGGCGGCGGCGGTCGCGACCCTCGTCGGGCTGGCTGACGCGGTGGCTCGGGCGGACGTCGTGGTGACCGGCGAGGGCCGGTGGGACGAGCAGTCGCTGACCGGCAAGGTCACCGGTCACGTGCTCGGGAGCGCGGCGGAGTCCGGGCTCCGGAAGGTGCTGGTCGCCGGCGACCTGGCCGCGCCCCTGCCCGAGGTGGTGGACGGCTGGTCGCTCGTGCAGGCAGCAGGTGGGCTCGAGGCTGCCCGTCGTGACGCCGTGCACTGGCTGGAGGTGGTCGGCGAGCAGGCCGCCAGGGCTGTGTCGGGGGAGGACGTGCCTACCTGAGGGCAGGCGCGGAACAAAGCCGCCACCTCGGAAGTTGAGTCTGGTGAACGCAAGATTTGCGAGTCCGGTTTTGACAATCACGTCGCGCCGGGAGCAGATTGAGCGAGGACCTGTTTTCCCCAGACCACAGCAACACGACCTCCACCTAGAACACCAAGGAGTTCCCCATGGCACGTGCGGTCGGAATCGACCTCGGCACCACCAACTCGGCTGTCTCCGTCCTCGAGGGCGGCGAGCCGAGCATCATCGCGAACGCCGAGGGTGGGCGCACGACGCCCTCCGTCGTCGCGTTCTCCAAGAACGGCGAGGTGCTGGTCGGCGAGGTCGCCAAGCGCCAGGCCGTCACCAACGTCGACCGGACGATCCGGTCGGTCAAGCGACACATGGGCACCAGCTGGAAGTCGCCCGAGATCGACGGCAAGACGTACACCGCGCAGGAGATCAGCGCCCGCATCCTGCAGAAGCTCAAGCGCGACGCGGAGTCCTACCTCGGAGAGACGGTCACGGACGCCGTCATCACCGTCCCCGCCTACTTCGACGACGCCGAGCGCCAGGCCACCAAGGAGGCCGGTGAGATCGCGGGCCTCAACGTCCTGCGCATCGTCAACGAGCCCACCGCGGCCGCGCTGGCCTACGGCCTCGACAAGGGCAGGGAGGACGAGCTCATCCTCGTCTTCGACCTCGGTGGCGGCACGTTCGACGTGTCCCTCCTCGAGGTCGGCAAGGACGCCGAGGACGGCTTCGCCACGATCCAGGTGCGCGCCACCAACGGCGACAACCACCTCGGCGGCGACGACTGGGACGACGTCATCGTCCAGCACCTCATCACCCAGGTGAAGAACAAGACGGGCCAGGACCTGTCCAAGGACAAGATCGCGATGCAGCGCCTCCGCGACGAGGCCGAGCGCGCCAAGAAGGAGCTCTCCACCGCGACGAGCACCAACATCTCGGCGCAGTACATCTCGATGACGCCCGAGGGCCCGATCCACCTCGACGAGAACCTCACCCGCGCCCAGTTCGAGCAGATGACCAAGTCGCTCCTGGACCGCACGAAGGCGCCGTTCCACAAGGTCATCGAGGACGCCGGCATCAAGGTGTCCGACATCGACCACGTCGTGCTCGTCGGTGGCTCCACGCGTATGCCCGCCGTCACCGCGCTCGTCACCGAGCTGACCGGGGGCAAGGCCCCCAACAAGGGCGTCAACCCCGACGAGGTCGTCGCCATGGGCGCGAGCCTGCAGGCCGGTGTCCTCAAGGGTGAGCGCAAGGACGTCCTGCTCATCGACGTCACCCCGCTCTCGCTCGGCATCGAGACCAAGGGTGGCCTGTTCACCAAGCTCATCGAGCGCAACACCGCCATCCCGACGAAGCGCTCGGAGATCTTCAGCACCGCCGACGACAACCAGCCGTCGGTCCTCATCCAGGTCTTCCAGGGTGAGCGCGAGATCGCCCAGCACAACAAGTCGCTCGGCACCTTCGAGCTGACCGGCATCGCTCCCGCCCCGCGCGGCGTGCCGAAGATCGAGGTCACCTTCGACATCGACGCCAACGGCATCGTCAACGTCTCCGCCAAGGACCAGGGCACCGGCAAGGAGCAGAAGATGACGATCACCGGCGGCTCGGCCCTGTCGAAGGAGGAGATCGACAAGATGGTCAAGGACGCCGAGGCGCACGCCGACGAGGACCGCAAGCGTCGCGAGGAGGCCGAGGCCAGGAACCAGGCCGAGCAGCTCGTCTTCTCGACCGAGTCCTTCCTCAAGGAGTCCGGCGACAAGGTCCCGGCCGACGTCAAGACGCCGGTCGAGGAGTCGCTCGCCGACCTCAAGGCCGCCATCGCCGAGGGCTCCGAGGCCAGCGCCGACGACATCAAGGCCAAGGTCGAGGACCTCAACACCAAGTCCCAGGCCATGGGCCAGGCCGTGTACGCCACCGAGCAGGCCTCCGCCAACGCCGCGAGCTCCACCGGGGCGCAGGACGGCTCGCCGGCCGGTGACGGTGCGTCCGGTCCGACTGGTTCGACCGGTGCGGCCGACGACGACGTCGGGG
>NZ_JBYTCI010000005.1:129552-177529 GCF_058790095.1 Terrabacter sp. FW104-15G4B
CCGGCGAGCAGCCCGACGTGACCGCGACGGGCGCGACGGGTGCCGGCGGCGTCGCCGCCGCGGGGCGACGCAGCCCACGGCGAGCGCCACCACACCTACTACGAGGGCGGTCCGGGGGCCTCGTCCGAGCCCGGTGGCGAGGACGAGTTCGACCACGGCACCGACGAGCCCGCAGAGACCGTCGATGCCGCGGGCTCCGGCGACACCGGTCCCTCCCGCGACTCCGGGAAGTCCGGCGACTCCGAGGGCGCTGCCCTCGCCGAGGAGGAGAGCATGGCCGCGAGCCTGCTCGCGGACCTGCAGCGCCTGCAGGCCGAGTACGTCAACTACAAGAAGCGCGTCGACCGCGACCGCGAGGTCATCCGTCACACCGCGGTCGGCAGCGTCGTCGAGTCGCTGCTGCCCGTCCTCGACGACATCCACATGGCCCGTCAGGCCGGTGACCTCTCCGGTGGCCCCTTCGCTGCCATCGCCGACAAGCTCGAGTCCACCCTCGGTCGCTTCGGCGTCGAGCGCGTGGGTGAGGCCGGCCAGGAGTTCGACCCGAACGTGCACGAGGCCCTCATGCACGTAGAGGCCGAGCTTCCCGACGGCGCGACCGGGACCACCGTCGTCCAGGTGCTCCAGCCCGGCTACCGCATCGGTGACCGGCTCGTGCGTGCCGCGCGGGTGTCGGTTGCCGACCCGGCCTGAGACGTCCGCCCCCGGGCTGCCTGCGCAGCCCGGCGGCATACCCGATGATGGGAGCAGCGTCAGAGTTCCCGTGAAGGAGGAGGTGCGCCATGGCTAGTCAGGACTGGTTCGAGAAGGACTTCTACGCGATCCTGGGCGTGGCCCCGGACGCCGACGCGGCGACCATCAAGAAGACCTACCGCAAGGTCGCCCGCGACCTGCACCCCGACCACAACGTCGGGGACTCCAGGGCGGAGGAGCGCTTCAAGGAGGTCGGCGAGGCGTATGCCGTCCTGAGCGACCCCGAGAAGCGCCGCGAGTACGACGCCATCCGCGCCATGTCGCACGGTGGGGCCCGTTTCACGGCGGGCGGGCCCGGCGGTCAGGGCGCCGGCTTCGAGGACATCTTCTCGGCGTTCGGCGGTGCCGGCGGCCCCGGTGCCGGTGGCCAGCGCGTACGGTTCAACACCGGCGGCGCGGCCGGGCAGCCCGACCTCGAGGACATCCTCGGGCAGATGTTCGGCGGAGCCGCCGGCGCTCCCGGCGCCGGCTACGGCGGCTACGGCGCCACGCCTGGCCCACGCCCCGGCGCCGACGTCCAGGCGACCACGCGCATCGGATTCCGCGACGCCGTCGAGGGCTCGACCGTCTCGCTCAGCTCGCCCGACCTCGGCCGCATCAACGCCCGCATCCCTCCGGGCGTCAAGGACGGCCAGCGAATTCGCTTGCGCGGCAAGGGCCGTCAGGGTGATCCCGGTGCGCCTGCCGGTGACCTCATCTTGACCGTCACGGTCGACAAGCACCCCGTCTTCGGACGTGACGGCGACAACCTGACTCTCGACCTGCCGGTGACCTTCGCCGAGGCCGCCCTCGGGGCCACCGTGTCCGTACCGACCCTCGACGGCGGTTCGGTCAAGGTCAAGGTGGCGCCCGGCACCCCCAGCGGTCGTGTCCTGCGGCTCAAGGGTCGCGGGGTCGAGCGCGGCGACCACCGCGGCGACCTGCTCGCCAAGGTGCAGGTCGTCGTCCCGCAGCGGCTCACGGACGAGGCTCGTGAGGCCGTCGAGAAGATGGCCGCCGCCGAGGACGGTCACGACCCGCGTGCCGAGCTGTTCCAGCGCGCCCGGACCTGACGGAAGAGGTGACGGCGATGGCGCGCAGAAGCACCCGCCCCAGTGGGCACGACGACGACGCACCGGTCTTCGTCATCTCGGTCGCGGCCGAGCTCGCCGGCATGCATGCGCAGACGCTGCGCCAGTACGACCGACTCGGCCTCGTGTCCCCGTCGCGCACGCGCGGCGGGGGCCGTCGCTACAGCACCCGCGACGTGCGGATGCTGCGCGACGTGCAGCGGCTGTCGCAGGAGGGCGTCTCCCTCGCCGGGATCCAGCGCATCCTCGAGCTCGAGAACCACGTCTCCGCCCTGCAGTCCCGGGTCGAGGAGCTCTCGAACCAGCTCGCAGCGGCGCAGGCCGCCCTCGCGTCCGGCACGCGCGTCTTCGCCGTCGGGCCGCGGGGCGAGGTGGTCACGGTGCGCCCTGGGCAGCGCCCGCCGCGGGCGCCCTCCTCCCAGGCGCTCGTCGTCTGGCGGCCGGAGCACTAGCTTCCGATCCTTGCAGGGTCCCCGCGTGTGCCAGAATGTGCAGGCCTCAAACAGACGGGGCACGTTGCAGCGGCATGCCCCCGGAGGCAGCTTCTCGATTCCAGTTCCGGAGTTCGTGTGACCCCGCACCAGCCGGAGGGCGACCTCCCGGGCACCACCGTCATCAGCCAGCACACGCCCTCGCACCACGGCGGGATGCTGGACCTCTTCCGCCGCACCGACTGGTCGGCAACGCACTTCGGCCCCGTCGAGTCCTGGCCTGCGAACCTTCGCATCCTGGTCGACGTCTGCCTCTCGTCCCGCTTCCCCATGCTCGTGTGCTGGGGCCCGGACCTCGCCATGCTCTACAACGACGGCTACCGCGACCTCCTCGGCGAGAGCAAGCACCCGGGCGCGTGGGGCCGTCCCGTGCGCGACGTCTGGCCGGAGATCTGGGACGTCATCAGGCCGATGTTCCACGAGGTGACCAGTGGCGGCCCCGCCACGTGGGTCGTGGACGAGCTGCTCGTCGTCGACCGCGCCGGCTACCTCGAGGAGGCTTACTTCACGTGGTCCTACGGCGCCATCCACGACGACGACGGCCACGTCGTCGGCGTCCTCAACGTCGCCACCGAGACCACCGCGAAGGTGCTGGCCGAGCGCCGCGCCGACATGTCCGCCCGCCTGGTCGCCGCGGTCGCCAAGGCCGAGACGCCCGAGGAGGTGCGCGTCCGCGCGCTCGAGGTGCTCGGCTCGCAGGCCAACGACCACCTCGCGAGCGACATCCGGTGGCACGTCTACGGCGAGCAGCCGCCGAGCGTCGCCGTGGTCGGCGATGTCGTACGCGTCGTGCCCGTCGTCGAGCCGGGCCTGCTCGAGCCGACAGCGCACCTGCTGCTGACCGAGAACCCCCGGCGTCCCTGGGACGCCCAGCTCCAGGTCTATGCAGAGCTGTGCGCCTCCCACGTCGCGATGGCCCTCAGCGGCATCCGCCGCCTCCAGGAGGAGCGCCAGCGCGCGGAGGCGCTGGCCGAGCTCGACGTGGCGAAGTCCGACTTCTTCGCCAATGTCAGCCACGAGCTGCGCACGCCGCTCACCCTCATCGCAGGCCCCGTGCAGGACGCCCTCTCGGCGGACGGGCTGGACCCGGAGCAGCGCCAGCGCTTCGAGCTGATCCGTCGCAACACCGACCGGCTCACCGGCCTCGTGGACCGCATCCTCGACCTCACCCGGGTCGAGGCCGGTGCCGTCGAGCCGCACTGGGTCCAGGCCGACGTCGAGGAGCTCGTCACCGGCATCGCTGCGAACTTCCGCCCTGCCATCGAGCGCACCGGCCTCGAGTTCGACGTCGAGTGCGAGGAGCTCGACCACGAGGCCTACGTCGATGTCGACATGTTCGAGCGGACCGTGCTCAACCTGCTCTCGAACGCGTTGAAGTTCACCCCGCGGGGCCACATCTCCATGCGCCTGGCGGCCCGGGAGGACGGCTACGAGGTGTCGGTCACCGACACCGGCATCGGCATCGCGGAGAAGGACCTGGACCTCGTCTTCGACCGTTTCCGCCAGCTCGACCGCGGTGACGACCGCCGGTCGCGCGAGGGCGCCGGCATCGGTTTGTCTCTCGTGCGCCAGCTCGTCGACCTGCTCGGCGGCACGGTCCGCGTCCAGTCCGTGCAGGGGGAGGGCAGCACGTTCACCCTGTCCTTGCCGTGGGGGCGACCCGCCTCGCATGCCGCGCTGCGCCCGTCCATCACCCCGCGCTCGGCCCAGTCCTTCATCCACGAGGCCAGCACCTGGGTGGTGCGCGACGACGTCGCCGACGGCATGGAGGCTGCGGCCACCGAGGCCGCCCGCGTGGTCGTGCAGCCGACGGAGGCCGGCGCCGAGCGGCCCACCCTGCTGGTCGTGGAGGACAACCACGACATGCGTGACTACATCGCCCGACACGTCGTCGTCGACTACGACGTCGTCTCGGTGCGCGACGGCATCGAGGCCCTCGAGCAGCTGCGCACCCTGCGGCCCTCCATCGTCCTGGCCGACGTGATGATGCCGCGCATGGACGGGCTGACGCTCGTGCGCGAGATCCGCTCCGATCCCGACCTGCGCGACCTTCCGGTGGTCCTCCTCTCGGCGCGGGCCGGCGTCGAGGCAAGCACGACGGGGCTGCTCGAGGGCGCCGACGACTACGTCACCAAGCCCTTCCAGCCGGAGGAGCTGCGCGCTCGGCTCGCGGCCAACCTCGTGCGCTCTCGGTCGCGCTCTCGGGATGCAGCCTGGCTGCGCGCCATCCTGGGTGCCATCCAGGAGCCTTTCGTGATCAGCGATGCCCAGGGGCGGGTGCTCGAGATGAACCCGGCCTTCACACGGACCTTCGGCTGGTCGCTCGCCGACGGACCCCTCGTGCCCCCCTACCCGTGGTGGATCCCCTCGGAGCAGAGCGCCGACGAGCGAGCTCGGCACGAGCAGCGCATGGCGCACCTGGTCGACGGTGATCCCGTCGTCGAGGACCGCTACCGCATCCTGCGTCGTGGCGGGGGCGAGGCGTGGGTCCACGTCCGGGCGGCGACCGTCCCGGAGTCGTCGGAGCACTCGGGTTTCGTCATCGTCGTCGTGCGTGACGAGACGCGTGAGCACGAGTCGCGGATGCGTCGCGAGCTCGCCGCCCGAATCGCGGTCGACCTCGCGTCGGCGGAGGACCTCGACCAGGCCCTGGCCACGGCGGTCACCGGCTTCACCGTCCTCTTCGACGGCGCCGTGACGTTGCGGGTGTCACCGACGCAGGGCCAGACGGCGATCCTGTCCCCGCGCGGCCGGGTGGGTCCCGACGAGCTCGACCCCGGGGTGCGGGCGGGGCTCGAGTCGACTCCGCACCGTCACGACGTCCTGCTCGGCGACAAGCGGGACGGCCTGCTCCTGCTGCCGACCGCTCAGGGGGCAGACTGCCGGGCCTGGGTGCAGTTCGACCAGCCGCGCTTCGTGGCGAGCGACGAGCTCATCGTCGGCGACCTGCTCGCGCAGACCCTCGGCCAGGCGGTCGACCGGGTCGTCGCGGCGCGAGCCCGTGAGGAGAAGGAGCGCCAGCTCGGGCAGGCCATCGAGAGCCATCGGCTCATCGGGCAGGCGGTCGGGGTCCTCATCGAGCGGCACCGCGTCACGGCGCAGCAGGGATTCCAGATGCTGCGGCAGGCGTCCCTCAACCGCAACATCAAGCTCCGTGAGATCGCCGCGCGGGTCGTCGAGAGCGGGCAGGACCCCGATCTGGCCTGAGCGGCGATCAGGCTGCCTTGCCGTCCGTTTCGTGTCGCGTTTTGTCCGACGGCGTGACGAGATGCAACACTGTGCTGCCTCCAAGTTCGCGGGCCTTCACACGCATACTCTGGAGGCCTCCCGTGAGCACCCCGCACTCGGAGACCGCGCCGAACGACGACGTCGCCCGCGCAGCATCGGCGGCAGCGCGGATCAGTGCCGCTGCCCGGCAGCTCGTGCGCTCCCAGGATCTCGAGGAGGTCCTCTCCGTGGCGGCCTCCACGATCGGGGAGGTGCTCGCCGGCGAGGCGGTGCTCCGGGTCACCACGACGCAGCACGACCTGCACGCCAGCGCCTCCGGCGTGGTGCCGCCGTCCGCGCTGGCCCCCTCCGTCCGGTCGGTGCTGTCCCGTGCGTCCGAGGCTCGCGGGTCGGCGGTTGGCACGGGTGCGGCGGGAGCCACCGAGGTGGCGGGCGCGCGCGGCATCCTGCTCGAGTCGTCCGGCAGCCAGGCCGTCTGCCGTGCGTGGGTGGACGCCACCAGCTTCCCGGACGCCGCGGCGGCCGAGCGCACCGTCGCCGAGCTGCTCCTTCACACGGTGGCCCAGTCGGTCGACCGGATCGTCACGGTCGACCGCTTCCGCCAGAACGAGGCGAACCTCGCGCGGGCCGTCGAGAGCCACCGCCTCGTCGGCCAGGCCATGGGCATCCTCATCGAGCGGCACCGGATCGTTCCCCAGGAGGCGTTCGACGTGCTCCGCCGGGCCTCGCAGGACCACAACGTGAAGCTGCGTGAGGTCGCTCAGCGGGTCGTCGAGACGGGCGCCGAGCCGAACGACGTCGTCTGACCGTCCTACGCTGGGGCCGTGACCAGCATGCCGGAGGTGGAGCACCTCATCGTGCTGCCAGCGCGGGACGCCGCCGAGGACCTCGCCGACGAGCTCGAGGCAGAGGGCCTCGTGAGCGTCCGGGTGGTACGCGAGGCGCTGGCCGGTGAGGACGACTCCGAGGCACACGAGTGGGCGGTCCACGTCCGCACGCCGGCCGACCCGTCCTGGGCCGCTCGTTTCCAGGCCATGGCCGCGGCCCGCGACGGGTGGTACGACCCCGACCCGCACGACTGAGGAGTCAGCGCGCCGTCGAGGAGGGCGATGACGTCCTTCTCGGCACGAAGTTGAGCGGAATACACTCAAGGTAGTGCCCGTTGTCCGCCGTGAACCCACTTCCTCACCAGGAGTACGCATGGACCTTCAGCTGACCAACAAGGCCCAGGAGGCCTTCGCCCAGGCCGCGACCACCGCGACCAGCAAGCACCACCCGAACATCGAGCCGGCTCACCTGCTGCTCGCGTTGGCAGCCCAGAGCGGCACCACCACCTCGGCCCTGCTCACGGCGGGCGGGTCGAGCGTCGGCGCCGCCACGGCAGCGTCCGAGCGTGCGATGGCGACGATGCCCCAGGTCACCGGTGGCACGCAGCAGCCCCAGCTGTCGCCGGCTGCCCTGCGCGTGATGCAGCAGGCGCAGCAGTACATGACGGCCATGGGCGACTCCTACGTCTCCACCGACCACCTGCTCCTCGCGATCGCGCGCACCGGCCAGTTCGGCCTGGACGCGGACGCGATCGAGAAGGCGATCCCCGAGCTGCGCGGTGGGCGGCCCGTGACGTCCGACAACCCCGAAGGCACCTTCGAAGCCCTGGCGAAGTACGGCACCGACCTGACGGCCCGGGCCCGTGAGGGCAAGCTCGACCCCGTGATCGGCCGCGACGCGGAGATCCGCCGCGTCGTACAGGTGCTGAGCCGCCGCACGAAGAACAACCCCGTCCTCATCGGCGAGCCCGGCGTCGGCAAGACCGCCGTCGTCGAGGGCCTCGCCCAGCGCATCGTCGAGGGCGACGTGCCCGAGAGCCTGCGCGACAAGACGCTCTACAGCCTCGACCTCGCGGCCATGCTGGCCGGGGCGAAGTACCGCGGAGAGTTCGAGGAGCGGCTCAAGGCCGTCCTCGAGGAGATCAAGGGCAGCGACGGGCAGATCGTCACCTTCATCGACGAGATCCACACGGTCGTCGGTGCGGGCGCCGGCGGCGAGGGCGCCATGGACGCCGGCAACATGCTCAAGCCCATGCTGGCGCGCGGCGAGCTGCGCCTCGTCGGCGCGACCACACTCGACGAGTACCGCAAGCACATCGAGAAGGACGCCGCCCTCGAGCGGCGCTTCCAGCAGGTCTTCGTCGGTGAGCCGTCGGTCGAGGACACCATCGCCATCCTGCGCGGGCTCAAGGAGCGCTACGAGGGCCACCACAAGGTGACGATCGCCGACTCGGCGCTCGTCGCGGCTGCCTCGCTGTCGGACCGCTACATCTCCGGCCGCCAGCTGCCCGACAAGGCCATCGACCTCATCGACGAGGCGGCCTCGCGGCTGCGCATGGAGATCGACAGCAGCCCCGTCGAGATCGACGAGCTGCGCCGTGCGGTGGACCGCCTCAAGATGGAGGAGTTCGCCCTCCAGCAGGAGACCGACGAGGCGAGCAAGGAGCGCCTCGAGCGCCTGCGCAAGGACCTCGCCGACCGGTCCGAGGAGCTCGCGGCGCTCAACGCGCGGTGGGAGGCCGAGAAGTCGGGCCTCAACGCGGTCGGTGACCTCAAGGCCCGCATCGACGACCTGCGCACCCAGGCGGACCGGCTCCAGCGTGAGGGTGACCTCGGTGCCGCGTCCAAGATCCTCTACGGCGACATCCCGACGCTCGAGAAGGAGCTGACGACCGCGCAGGAGCGCGAGGCCGCCGCGACGACCGGCGCCGAGGAGCCGATGGTCAAGGAGGAGGTCGGCTCCGACGACATCGCCGACGTCATCTCCGCGTGGACGGGGATCCCGGCCGGCCGCCTGCTCGAGGGGGAGTCCGAGAAGCTGCTGCACATGGAGCAGCACATCGGGGCGCGCCTCATCGGCCAGGCCGACGCCGTGCGGGCCGTCTCCGACGCCGTCCGGCGCACGCGTGCCGGTGTCTCGGACCCCGACCGGCCGACCGGGTCGTTCCTCTTCCTCGGACCGACGGGCGTCGGCAAGACCGAGCTGGCCAAGAGCCTGGCCGACTTCCTCTTCGACGACGAGCGGGCCATGGTCCGCATCGACATGTCGGAGTACTCCGAGCGTCACTCGGTGGCTCGTCTCATCGGCGCGCCTCCCGGCTACGTCGGCTACGAGGAGGGCGGCCAGCTCACGGAGGCCGTGCGGCGCCGGCCCTACTCGGTGATCCTGCTCGACGAGGTGGAGAAGGCTCACCCGGAGACCTTCGACATCCTCCTGCAGGTGCTCGACGACGGCCGTCTCACCGACGGCCAAGGGCGCACCGTCGACTTCCGCAACGTCATCCTGGTGCTGACCTCCAACCTCGGGTCGCAGTTCCTCACCGACCCGCTGCTGAGCCCGGAGGCCCGGCGCGAGTCCGTCATGGGCGTGGTCCGGTCGTCGTTCAAGCCGGAGTTCCTCAACCGGCTCGACGAGGTCGTGGTCTTCGACGCCCTCAGCCGCGACGACCTAGCGCACATCGTCGACCTCCAGGTGCGCGCCTTCGCCGACAGGCTCTCCGACCGGCGCATCGCGCTCGAGGTCACCGACGACGCACGGCAGTGGCTGGCGGTCCGCGGCTACGACCCCGCCTACGGCGCCCGACCGCTGCGCCGCCTCGTGCAGCGCGAGATCGGCGACCGGCTGGCCCGCAGCCTGCTCTCGGGCGAGGTCCGCGACGGCTCCACCGTCAAGGTCGGCGTCGATCCCGAGGGCGAGGGCCTCATCCTCGTCTGAGGCCTGCAGGTCGCGGTCAGCTGGTGATGTCCTTGCCGGAGAACCGCGCCCAGGCAAGCAGCCAGAAGACGACGGCATACCCGAGGTCGACCCAGAGGCCACGGGCGATGTTGTCCCAGAACGGCGGGTCGCGCAGCAGGTCCGCGAACGCCTGCCACTGGTCGACGAGCAGCCACGGGTGCAACCACGAGATCTGCGGCACGGCGTCGGCGATCCACGACAGGATCGTGAAGATCATCAGCGCCACGGTCGCGGCGAGCGGCTGCTCCGTGAGCGTCGAGATGAACAGGCCGACGGCGGCGAGTGCCGCGAGTCCCGCTGCGATGTAGAGCCCGACGAGGACGACCCGCCAGACCGCGTCCCAGAACGGCAGCTCGGTGCCGCTCAGGGTCGGCATGGGACCGGTGCCGAAAAGGGCGATGCCGGCGACCGCTCCCGCGAGGGCGACGACGGCGACGCCCCAGACCGCTCCGACGACGAGCGAGGCGTACTTGACGCCGAGCAGCCGGGTGCGTCCCACCGGCACGGTCAGCAGGTAGCGCAGCGTGCCGAGGTTGGCCTCGCCGGCGACGGCGTCACCGGCGAGCATCGCGATGGCGAGTGGCAGGAAGAGCCCCATCTCGACCCCGAGCGCCGCGAGCGGAACGAACAGCCCGTTGGAGGTGATCGAGGAGAGGAAGTCCGGACCTCGGCCGGTCCTCGGTGCGGAGATGCGCACCGCGACGGCCATGAGGACCGGCACGGCGGCCAGCACGAGCAGGCCCATCTGGTTGCGACGTCGTCCGCCGATGAGCCCGAGCTCGGACCACAGCAGGCGCGCGGAGAGCCGGCTCGAGAGTCCAGCCCGGGCTGGCGACGACGTGGGGCGTGCGCCCGCAGCGGGCGGGGTCGTGACGGGCTCAGCCACTGACATCGAAACCCTCCCCGGTCAGGGCCACGAAGAGGTCCTCGAGGCTCGGCCTGCTGAGAACGAACTCCTTGACGCCGACGCCGCCCTGCACGAGCGCGGCGACGACCTTCTCCGGCTCGACACCGCCCAGCTCGCCACGCACCCCTTCGGGCACCTGCTCGACGGCGTCGACGCCCAGCTCCGCCATGATGCGGGAGGCCTCGGCCGGCTGGTCGGTGACGACCCGGGCCACGGGCGCCGCTGCGCCGCGAACCTGCGAGGTGGACCCCTGGGCCACGAGCCGGCCCTCGCTCATGACCCCGAGATGGGTGCACATCTGCTCCACCTCGGACAGCAGGTGGCTCGACACGAAGACGGTCGTGCCGTCCGAGGCGAGCGACGCGACGAGGTGGCGCACCTCGCGCGTGCCCTGCGGGTCGAGTCCGTTCGTGGGCTCGTCGAGCACGAGCAGCTCGCGCGGGACCAGGAGGGCGGCGGCGATGGCCAGGCGCTGGCGCATCCCGAGCGAGTAGGCCCGGTAGCGTTTGCCGGCCGCCGCGAGCAGGCCCACCCGGTCCAGCGCGGCGTCGACGCGTGACGCGGTGGTGCGCCGGTCAGCGGTCAGGTCGGCGGCGTCGAGACGGCGCAGGTTGTCCCGACCTGACAGGTACGGGTGGAAGGCGGGTCCTTCGACGAGCGCTCCGACGCGGGGGAGCACCTGCTGCGCCGCTTGCGGAAGGGCATGTCCCAGAAGGGTGCTCGTCCCCTCCGTCGGGCGGACGAGGCCGAGCACCATCCGGATCGTCGTCGTCTTCCCCGAGCCGTTGGGGCCGAGGAAGCCGTAGACGGACCCTCGGGGCACCGCGAGGTCGATGCCGTCGACCGCTGCCGTGCCCCGGAACCGTTTGGTCAGGCCGCGGCTCTCGATCGCCAGGTCACTGCTCCCTCGAGGCAGGACGGACCCGGCCGGCACGCCGGTCACTTCGCTGCGAGGGCGGCGTAGAGGGAGTCCGGCGACACCGCCCCGACCGCAACTCGCCCGTCGTCGGTCAGGACC
Organism: Terrabacter sp. FW104-15G4B; assembly: GCF_058790095.1. Taxonomy (NCBI): domain Bacteria; kingdom Bacillati; phylum Actinomycetota; class Actinomycetes; order Micrococcales; family Intrasporangiaceae; genus Terrabacter; species Terrabacter sp. FW104-15G4B. The sequence continues at coordinate 140,803 of NZ_JBYTCI010000005.1, forward strand.
GCGGAGAACAGGGTTCCCTCGAGGAGGTGGCCCGAGCCCCACGAGCCCGACACGGCCGGCAGGGCCTTGAGGAGGCTGGCGAGCTGTCGGGTGGGGTCGGAGCCGGCAGCGGCGCCGGTGCCCGTGCCCGTCGGCATGGACGCGACGACGACGGTGCTCCAGCCCGAGCCGACGACGCGCGGCGCGCCCGCCGCCCTGGCGGCCCCGATGGTCGCGGTGCGATCCTTGGGCAGCGCCGGGTTCGTGCCCGCGGCACCCTTCGCAGCGCCCTGCTCCGGGCGCGTCACGGTGGTCCCTGCCGGCGGTGTGAAGGAGAACTGGCGCGCCTCGGGCGTGGAGAAGTCGACAGCGGTGAAGCCGACCTCGAAGGCGGGGTTCGACAGCTTGGTGGAGTAGACCTGCACCCGCAGCGGCACGTGCTTCTCCGCGTCGATCGCGATGCGCACCGATGCGATGCGCGTGGCCCTGTCCTTGGGGGTGAGGACCAGCTCGTATGCCGACCGGCCGGCCACGGAGGCGGTCCCGGAGGTCGTCACCGTGGTGTCCTTGCCCATCGCGGCCAGCGCCGTGGATGCCGCCTGCTCAGGAGTGTTGGGGACACTGGTCGGCAGGCCGGTCGGGCGTCGCACCGCTGTGCCCGGTCCAGCCGTGCCGATGGTGTGGTGGACGGCGGTCTTGTCGGCGCTCGACCACAGCCACAGGTCCGAGCCGTTGCGGATGACGTCGGACTCACCGCTGGTGCCGACGAGGGCCAGGCGCTGCCGCGTCGGTCCGTCGACCCAGATGCGCCACGTGTGCGTGCCCGACGCGAGTGAGGTGAGCGAGCTGCCGGCAGCGCCCGTGACACCGCCTCCGCCGCCGGCCGGGCCGCCTCCTGTGAGGCCCGGCAGCTGGGGGAGGCCGAGGTCCGAGGTCTGCACGACCGTCCCCGAGAGGCTCGAGACGTCGGCGGACCGCACGTCGGCGAGCAGCTGCTGCGGGGTTCGCGGAGGCAGGCCCGCGTCGGCGGACGCCGCCTGGTTGAGGGTGAGTGCCGCGACGCCGACCACGCCGACGGCGGCGACGGGCAGGCCCCAGCGGCCGGCCGGGTGTTGGGTGAAGATGCTCATGGAGCCATCGTGCGCCCCCGCGACTGAGAGGCGACTGAGAGCGGACGTATGCGGCATCGCGCCGCTCGGGGCAACCTGCCGCGCAGCGCGTGCCATGGTTGCCGTGTGCGGGTGCTGCTGGTCGAGGACGAGGTTCGGATGGCTGCCGCCCTGGCGCGCGGGCTCGGCGCCGAGGGCTTCGTCGTCGACCACGTCGCCGACGGTCTTGCGGGGCTCGACGCGGCCCGCTTCGGCGCCTACGACGTCGTCGTCCTCGACATCATGCTTCCCGGCATGTCCGGCTACAGCGTCGTGCGGACCCTGCGCGAGGAGGAGAACTGGGTCCCGGTGCTGCTGCTCACCGCCAAGGACGGGGAGTACGACGAGGCGGACGGCCTCGACTACGGCGCAGACGACTACCTGACCAAGCCCTTCTCGTTCGTCGTCCTCGTCGCCCGCCTGCGCGCGCTGCTGCGTCGTGACCCGGCGCCGCGCCCGGTCCTGCTGCGGCGGGCCGGCGTGACCCTCGACCCGTCGACGCGGCGCGTCGAGGTGGACGGTGCCGACGTGGCCCTGGCACCGCGGGAGTACGTCCTCCTCGAGCACCTGATGCGCGCCGACAGCGCCGTCGTGCCCAAGCAGGAGCTGCTCGACCGGGTCTGGGGCGGCCTCGAGGACGCCAACGTCGTCGAGGTGTACGTCGGCTACCTTCGGCGCAAGCTCGGCCGGGCCCGGATCGAGACGGTTCGCGGCGCCGGCTACCGGATGGCGCGGTGAGCGTCGCATCCGGCCGCCCGCGCGGCAAACCGTTGTTGCGCAGACAGTTCCCCCGGCTCGCCAGGCTCAGCCTGCGCGGGCGCCTCATGCTCGTCGGTCTCCTCGGTGTCGCCGGCGCCCTCCTCGTCGGCGGGGTCCTGCTCTACGTCGTCCTGACGCAGTCGCTCTCGCGCTCCGTCGAGACGGCCGCCCGGGCGAGTGCTGAACAGGTGGCGCTGCTCGTCGACGCAGGACGGTTGCCCGACCCGGTCCCGGTGTCGGGCGCGCAGGTCCTCCAGATCCTCGACGCCCAGGGACGGGTCGTCAGCGGGTCGGTGACCGCCGACCGGCTCACCGCCCTCGTGACCGAAGAGGAGCGCCGGCGGGCCCTGACCGGGGACCCGGTCGTCGTGCCCGGCAGCCGCTCCGGGCTGAGCGGCCGGCTGCAGGTGGCGGCGGTCGCCGCCGGGCCGGGGGGCGCCAACGGCCGCGCGTACACCGTCGTCGCGGGCGCCTCGACGGCCGACATCGAGCAGAGCACGCGGACCGTGCGCTGGCTGCTCCTGGCGATCCTCCCGCTGCTGCTGGCAGCGCTCGCGGCCATCGCGTGGCGGGTCATCGGCGCGGCGCTCGCCCCCGTGGAGGCCCTCCGACAGGGCGCCGAGCACATCGACGACGCGTCCTCGGAGAAGGAACGGCTGCCCGTCCCGCCGACCCACGACGAGGTCAGCGCGCTCGCGACGACGCTCAACGCCATGCTCGACCGCATCGCGACGGCGCGCCGAAGGCAGCGCGCCTTCGTTGCCGACGCCGCGCACGAGCTGCGCAGCCCACTGGCGAGCCTGCGCACCCAGCTCGAGGTCGCGCAACGACTCGGCGAGGGCGGCCGGCTGCCCGAGGAGGTCCTCCCCGACGTCGACCGGCTGGCCGCCCTCGTCGACGACCTGCTGCTGCTCGCCCGCGCCGACGACGGGGTCACGCCCGGCGCCTCGCGCGCCACCGCCGTCGTCGAGGTGGCAGCGCTCGCCGACCGACTCGTCGCGCGCTATCGATCCGCCCGGGTGCCGGTCCGGGCTGCTCAGGGCCTCACGAGCCGCCGGCTGCACGCCTGCGTCTCGGCCGAGGACCTGACGCGGGCGCTGACCAACCTCGTCGACAACGCGGTGCGCCACGCGCGGGACGCGGTCCTCGTGGACGCAGTCGCGGTCGACGACTGCGTCGAGGTCGTCGTCACCGACGACGGGCACGGCATCCCTCCCGCCGACCGCGAGCGTGTCTTCGACCGCTTCACCCGGCTCGAAGAGGCGCGCGACCGCGAGAGCGGCGGCACCGGCCTGGGCCTGGCCATCACCCGCGCCCTCCTGCGCCGGTGGGGCGGGGACGTGGAGCTGGAGGATGCCGGGCCCGGTGTCCGCGCGGTTGTCACCCTTCCGGCCGCGACTGCCCCAGACTGAAGAGCTCTGCGTCCCAACCGAACCCGGCGGCGGCTGCGAGGTTCTCGACGCGGTCGTCGGTGAACCAGATGTCGCCGCGGTCCACCAGGCGCCCGAGGTCGGCCTCGATGGCTCGGTGCGCGGCGGCATACGCCAGCTGCTCGGGCATGGCCACGCCGAGGTCGGCGCTGTTGAGCAGGCCGTCGAAGAGCCGGGTGATGTCGAGCAGCTCCAGCTCCTGCGGCACGTGGTCGGTGCCGTTGGTGAAGACGTACGGGCGGTGACCGTCGGCGCGCAGGCCGAGGGCTGCCTCGATGGCGGGGCCGGCGTCGCCCGGCGCGAAGTCCCGGACGACGCCGTAGAGGTCGAAGACGTATGCGGCGTGCTCCCTCACACGGTCGAATCGCGGTCCACGCGGTGGCTCGCACGCGTCTCGAAAGACTCCTCGTCGGACTGCTCGCCGTGCTGGACGGGCTGCTCGACGTCGCCGGTCGGGCGCGTGTCGTCGGCCCAGGACGCGGTGCCCTCGTGGACGTTGCCCTCGGCGCGGCCCGTCACGACGTCGGCCACCGAGGGGCGCTGGTGCTCGCGCAGCTCAGCCTCACTGCGGGACAGCTCGGCCTCGCGGGTGTCCAAACCCTCGTGGCGAGCGGCCAGCTCGCTCTCGCGGCGGCGCAGGTCCTCGTCGCGACGGCCCGACTCCTCGAATCGGCGCTCGTGCTCGAGGCGGGCAGCCTCGGCCTTCTCCTCGACCTCCGTCAGGCGGGCGGCCTCCTTCTCCTCGCGGCGACGGCGCACCCGCCTGCGGGCCGCGGCGGAGAGCAGCGCCCAGCCCAGCGCGATGAGCAGCACTGCGGCGGCGCCGTAGATCGCGAGCTCGAGCGGTGTCGCGTTGCGCGAGAAGCCGAATGCCGAGACCATGACCGTCCCGGCTGCCGCGTGGGTGGCGAGGTAGGTCACGACGGCGACGACGGCGCCGAGCAACAGCAGGATGACTCCGAGCAGGGCCATGGGTTCGTGCTCCTTCGTCAGGTGGCGGGGTGGTCCCGCCGTGATCGTTCCCGACAATGGGCATACCCACATTCGCTGCTGCACCGGGCGGGCACGGCTGCTCGGTTAGCCTGACCCCCATGCGCATCACGGGAAAGCTCGCCGCTGCGGCCCTCTCTGGGCTGTGCGTCGTCACGGTGGCGTCCTGCTCGAGCGAGCCGGGGGGTGCGTCCGCCGGCCAGACGCAGGCCACCCCCGCGCAGCGGCTGGCCGCCGCCAAGACGAAGGTCGACGCCGCCCCGTCGGTGCACCTACGCCTCGCCAGCAGCAACGTGCCGCAGGGCTCGAGCGGGGTCGTGTCGGCCGACGGCTGGGGCAAGCACCCGCCCGCCTTCAAGGGCACGTTCAAGGTGACGCTCAACGGCGTGCAGGCCGACGCGGAGATCACCTCGCTCGACGGTGAGGTCTACGCGAAGCTGCCGCTCATCCCGGGCACCAACAAGATCGACCCCAAGGCCTTCGGCCTGCCCGACCCGGCCGTGCTCTTCTCGCCCGACAAGGGACTGACGACGCTGCTCACGGCGACCACCTCCCCGGTGGCGGGCAAGCAGGTGCGGCAGGGCTCCGAGGTGCTCTCGACGATCACCGGCACGGTGCCCGGCAAGGCGGTGACGAACCTCTTCCTCATCGGCGACAGCAACGGCACCTTCTCGGTGAACTACGGCCTCACCGACGCCGGGGAGCTGCGCCAGGTGGTCATCACGGGGCCGTTCTTCGGGGCGGGCACCACGTCGACCTACACCCTGACGCTCGACCAGTACGGCAAGCCCGTCACCATCACCAAGCCGTGACGCGCCGGTGACCCCGACCGCTCAGCTCACTCCGCCGACCGCCCCGCACCGCCTCGCCCTGCTCGGGGCGGCCTCTGCCGCAGTCGCGCTCGCGGCCGCCGACACCTACGTCGTCGTCCTCGCCCTGACCGACATGATGGCCGGGGTGGGCATCGGCATCGACGCGCTGCAGCGTGCGACCCCGATCATCTCCGGCTTCCTGCTCGGCTACATCGCCGTCCTGCCGCTCATCGGCCGGCTCTCCGACCTGCTCGACCGCCGCCGCATCCTGCTCGGCTGCCTGCTCGTCTTCGCCGTCGGCTCCGCGGTCACGGCGCTCGCGGTCGAGATGCCGGTCCTCGTCACGGGCCGGGTGCTGCAGGGCGTGGGCGGCGGCGGCCTGGTCCCGGCCACGCTCGCGCTCGTGGCCGACCTGTGGCCGGCGCACCGGCGCGGCACCCCGCTCGGGGTCGTCGGCGCGGTGCAGGAGCTCGGTTCGGTGCTCGGGCCGGTGATCGGCGCCGTGGTGCTCGCCTGGTCTGGGTGGCGGGCGATCTTCTGGCTCAACGTCGCTGCCGCGCTGATGCTGTATGCCGTCATCCACCTCCTCGGGTCCCGTGGGCTCCCGTCGGGAGCGGGGTCCTCCGGTCCGGTCACGGCGCCGCGCAGCCGGGTCGTGTCGGTCGCCGCCGCAGTGCTGCTGGTGCTCGGGCTGGCGCTCACGGGTCTCGCGCTGGCGGCGCCGGAGTCGCTGGTGACAGACGTGGCCCTCGGCGCGCCGTTCGTGCCCTTCGCCGGCACGTCACGGGTGCTCACCCCCATCGGTGTCGTCGGCATGGGGCTGCTCGTCGTGGTCGCGGCCCTGACCGCCCCGCGCTGCTGGGCCGTGCTGCGGCGGGCAGACCTCGTGGGTGCCCTGCTCGTGGCAGTCGCGCTCGGCAGCCTCGTGCTGACCTTCGCGTCGTCCGATCCCGAGAAGGAGGTGGTCGGCCCGCTCGGCTACAGCCTCCTCCCGGTCGGTGCACTCGCCCTGGTCGCCCTCGCGTGGTGGCACCGGCACGCGGCCGACCCGCTGATCCCGCGAGGGGTGGTGGGCCCCCGAGGCCTGCGCTCGCTCGTCGTGAGCCTGCTGGTCGGCGCAGCCTTGGTCGCGGTCCTCGTCGACGTGCCCCTCCTGGCGCGCCTGAGCGACTCCTACGACGAGACCGGAGCGGCGCTGGTCCTCGTCCGGTTCCTGCTCGCGGTGCCCGTCGGGGCCCTGCTCGGCGGCTGGGCACTGCGCCGGCTGGGGGACGGCGCCGTGGCCGGCGTCGGGCTGCTGCTCGCCGGCGTCGGGATGCTCGTCATGTCGGGGTGGACGCTCGCGTCGGTCGGTCACACCGTGGCGGCCACTGTGGTGCTGGTCGCCGTCGGTCTGGGCATGGGTCTCGCGCTCGCGCCCGTCAACAACGCCGCGCTCGCCGACTCGCCGACCGACGCGCACGGCGTCGCCGGCTCCCTCGTCGTCGTGGCCCGCATGGTGGGGATGGTCGCGGGCCTCGCGCTGCTCACCTCGGTCGGTCTCAACCGCTACTTCGAGGCCGTGCGACATCTCCCGAACCAGCTCGACACCAAGGCGCTCGTCGGCGCCGGCGTCGTGCAGGTGCAGACGGTCTTCCTCGGAGGGGCTATCGCTGCGCTGCTCGGCGGCGCCGTCGCGTTCACCCTGGGGATGAGCCGCCCCCCGAGGGAGGCGCATTCGGTCGACGCCGACGCGTCTGGGTTCGTCGCCCTCTGACCCCGACCCGCGCGGCGGTCGAGGCGGTGACGTGCGTCAGTCCCCGACCTGGAAGACGACGGGCGCGTGGTCGGACGCACCCTTGCCCTTGCGCTCCTCGCGGTCGATGGCCGCCCCGACGACGCGGTGGGCTAGCGCGGGGGAGCACAGGGCGAAGTCGATGCGCATGCCCTGACGCTTCTGGAAGCGCAGCTGCGTGTAGTCCCAGTAGGTGAACGTGCCCGGCTCGCTCGTGTGCGGGCGCACGACGTCGGTGAAGCCGGCGTCGACGACGGACCGGAAGGCGGCACGCTCGCCGGGAGAGGTGTGGGTGCGGCCCTCGAAGAAGGCGGCGTTCCAGACGTCGGCGTCGGTCGGTGCGATGTTCCAGTCGCCGAGCAGGGCGATCTGGGCGTCGGGCTCCGCAGCAAGCCAGCCACGGCCCGCCACGGCCAGGGACTCCAGCCAGCTCAGCTTGTAGCCCAGGTGCGGGTCGTCGAGCGACCGGCCGTTGGGGATGTAGAGCGACCACACGCGTACGCCGTTGCAGACCGCGCCGATGGCGCGCGCCTCCGGGGCCGCGGGCTCACCCCAGCCCGGCATCCCGTCGAACCCCACGCATACGTCCTCGAGCCCCACCCGCGAGACGATCGCGACGCCGTTCCACTGGTTCAGCCCGTGGTGGGCCACCTCGTAGCCGAGGGCCGTGAAGCGGTCGAGGGGGAACTGCTCCTCCCTCGCCTTGGTCTCCTGGATGGCGAGGACGTCCACGTCGCTGCGCTCGAGCCAGGCGGCGACGCGGTCGATGCGGGACCGGATGGAGTTGACGTTCCAGGTGGCGATGCGCACAGTCGCCCACGATAGACGGCCACGCCGACGCCCGGTCCCTAGGGTGAGTCGCATGACTGCACAGCGGACCCCGCGACCCACGGCCCTCGTCACGGGCGCCAGCGCCGGCATCGGACACGAGTTCGCTCGACAGCTGGCGGCCCGTCAGCACGACCTCGTGCTCGTCGCCCGGGACCGGGAGCGCCTCGACGCGGTCGCCGCAGAGCTGGCGAGCCGGTATGCCGTCACAGCCGAGGTGCTCGTCGCGGACCTGTCGGACCGGGGAGCCCTACAGACCGTCGCCGACCGGGCGGCCGACCCCGAGCGTCCGGTCGACGTGCTGGTCAACAACGCCGGCTACGGCCAGCGACGCAGCTTCCTGCGCAACGACGTCGCGGTCGAGGAGGCCGCGTTCGACGTCTTGACGCGGGCCGTGCTCGTCCTCTCCCACGCGGCCGGTGTCGCGATGCGCGAGCGCGGACGGGGGCGGATCATCAACGTCTCGTCGGTGGCCGGGTTCATCGCCTCCGGCTCGTACTCGGCCGCCAAGGCCTGGGTGACGACCTTCAGCGAGGGGCTGGCCGCCGAGCTGGCCGGCTCCGGCGTCACCGTCACCGCCCTGTGCCCCGGCTTCACCAACACCGAGTTCCAGCAGCGGGCCGGCATCGGCAAGCCGGGACCGGAGTTCATGTGGCTCGACCCGACGAAGCTGGTGTCCGACTGCCTCGACGACGTCGAGAAGGGCCGCGTCCTGTCCGTGCCGGGGCTGCAGTACAAGGCGATCGTCGGCCTCCTGCGGGTGGCGCCGCGCTCGGTCATCCGGCGTCGCGCCCGGCTGGTCCGCCGCTGACCGCGCGCACCTGACGGCCTCGTCGGCCTAGCCTTGGGGCATGGATCTCGGCCTGGACTTCGGCACCACGCACACCGTCGTCGCGCACGGCGATCGCGGCAACTACCCGGTGGTGGCCTTTCTCGACGAGGACGGCGACGCCCGTGACCACTTCCCCTCTGTCGTCGCGGACGACGGAGGGACGCTCGTCTACGGCTTCGCGGCGCTCGAAGCGGCCCGACGGGGTATGCCGTCCGCCCGCTCGTTCAAGCGCCTGCTGGCCGAGCCCCAGGTCACTCCCGACACGCTCATGCGCATCGGAGACCGGGAGGTGCCGCTCTTCGACGTCCTCACCGGCCTCTTCTCGGCCGTGCTGGACGCCCTCCGGACCGCGTCGAGCATCGAGGACCTGATGCACGCGACGGCCACCGCCCGCGCCGTGCTGGGGGTGCCGGCACAGGCCAACAGCGCCCAGCGCTTCCTCACTCTGGAGGCGTGCCGACGCGCCGGTTTCGACGTGGCCGGCCTCGTCAACGAGCCATCGGCCGCAAGCTTCGAGTTCGCGCACCGGCAGGCCCGGTCGATCACCTCTCGGCGCGACCTCGTCATCGTCTACGACCTCGGCGGCGGCACCTTCGACGCGTCGCTGCTGCGGCTCTCAGGCACCCGCCACGAGGTGCTCGACTCCTTCGGCGTCAACCGGCTCGGCGGGGACGACTTCGACGAGGCCCTGGCTGCGGCCGCCCTGCGGCTTGCCGGCCGCTCCGAGGCAGAACTGTCCGAGGCGTCGTGGGCGAGCCTGCTCGAGGAGTGCCGCGAGGCCAAGGAGCGCATCGGTCCGCAGTCCCGCCGGGTCGCCGTCGAGGTGCCCGGAGCCGACGGCCAGGCCAGCACCGCGGTGACCGTTCCCGTCGATGACTTCTATGCCGCCGTGACCCCACTGGTCGCGGCGACGACAGAGGCGATGGAGCCCTTGGTCCAGTCCCTGCAGCCGCCCGACGGGGAGGGTGACGAGCTCCAGGGAGTGGCCGGCATCTACATCGTCGGGGGCGCGAGCGGCCTGCCGCTGGTGCCCCGCCTGCTGCGGGCGCGGTTCGGCCGCCGCGTGCACCGCTCCCCGATGCCGAGCGCCTCCACGGCCGTCGGCCTCGCCATCGCCGCCGACCCCGACGCGGGGTTCTCGCTGCGCGACCGGCTCTCGCGTGGCTTCGGCGTCTTCCGGGAGCGCGAGGGCGGGGCTGCCGTGTCCTTCGACCCGGTGCTGGACCGCTCGCTCCGGACCGCCGACGCGTTGGGCGAGCCGGCCTCCGTCGAGCCGGTGGTGGTGACCCGCCGCTACCAGGCCGCTCACAACATCGGCTGGTTCCGCTTCGTGGAGTACTCCTCGGTCGACGATCAGGGCGAGCCGCGCGGGGACCTCGCGCCGGTCGCCCAGATCGTCTTCCCGTTCGACCCGGAGCTCCAGCGGACCGTGCACCAGACGGGAAGCAACGCCTCTGTCGACTCGTCGCCCCTGCACGAGGTGCCCATCGTCCGCCTCGAGGCCGGCCCGCTGCTCGAGGAGCGCTACACCGTGGACCCCGCCGGCATCATCGAGCTGTCCCTCACCGACCTGACGACCGGTTACCGCCAGGAGCACGTGTTCCAGGTCTGAGCAGGTCGGTCCGATGGGACCGATGCACTTTCTCGCCTTGACGCATGCCGATATGGGCATACGATGGCTGGCATGGCACGAGCAGCGACGACGTCGGACGTCTTCAACGCGATCGCCGAGCCGCAGCGCCGGGAGATCCTGGTGGTCCTGCGGGCTGGTGAGCGGCCGGTGACCGAGCTGGCCAGGGAGCTGGGGATGACCCAGCCGGGGGCGTCCAAACACCTGCGGGTGCTCCGGGAGGTCGGGTTGGTGCAGGACCGCAGGGCAGGCAAGCAGCGCGTGTACGGCCTGGACGCCCGTGGGCTGCGATCGGTCCACGAGTGGACCGGGGGGTTCGAGCAGTTCTGGAACGAGAGCTTCGACCGGTTGGACGCGTACGTGCAGGACCTCAAGCAGGCAACGCAGGAGAAGGAGTAGCACATGAGCGCCACGGGACAGGAATCGCCGGTGCAGTCCGCGCCGGCAGACCGCGAGATCGTCATCTCCAGGGTCATCGACGCCCCACGGGAGCTGGTGTTCGAGGCGTTCACCGAGGTGCGGCACCTGTCGCAGTGGTAGGGGCCGGACGGGTTCACCACCACCACGCGGTCCTTCGAGTTCCGCGTGGGAGGGGAGTGGGACTTCGTGATGCACGGACCGGACAGCACGCACTACCAGGAGTGGATCTCCTGGACCCAGATCGCCGTGCCGGAGCGGATCGCGCTGCGCCACGGTGAGTTCCGCGGCGATCCGAACGCCTTCGAGTCGGTGCTGACGTTCGAGCCCCACGGTGCCGGGACCCGGATCGAGATGCGCACCGTCTTCCCGACCAAGGAGCTGCACGACGAGGCGGTCGAGAAGTACCACGCGATCGAGGGCGGCCGGCAGACGCTGGGCAACCTGGCTGCCTACGTCACCGGAACCGTCCGGAAGGGAGCGGAGGCCTGATGGCCGGGAAGGTGTTCTTCAGCGTGTCGATGTCGCTGGACGGCTTCATCGCGCCCGAGTCGCCGGCGGAGCTGATGGGGAAGCAGTGGGTGGAGCTGCAGCAGTGGGTCTTTCCGCAGCGGTTCTTCCGGGAGAACCTCAAGCTGGGCCGTGGTGGCAAGGAGGGTCGCGACAACGACATCCTGCGAGAGACGTTCGAGCGCACCGGCGCGAGCGTCATGGGCAAGCGCATGTTCGACGGCGGCGCGCAGGCGTGGCCGGAGGAGGCGCCGTTCCACACCGCCGTCTTCGTCGTGACGCACGAGAAGCGTGACCCCTGGGAGCGGCCGGGTGGGACCACGTTCCACTTCGTCAGCGACGGCATCGAGTCGGCGCTCGACCAGGCCCGTGAGGCCGCCGGTGACCGCGACGTCCGCGTCGCGGGCGGCGGCGCGACGATCCTCGAGTACGTGAACGCCGGTCTCATCGACGAGTTCTCGATCGGGCTCTCACCCGTGCTGTTCGGCTCCGGAATCTCCCTGTTCGACGGCGTGGACGCGGGCCGCGTGGCCCTGGAGCCGGTCCGAGCCGAGCCCTCCAGCAGGGTGACGCACCTGACCTACGCCGTGCACTCGCGGTAGCCGAGCCCCATCACTTCCGAAGGAGCTGCGATGAAGTACATGCTGATGATGCACGTGGGCCGGGACGACGGCAGGGACGTGGTCAGCTGGGCTCCGCAAGACGTCAAGAACATGATCGAGTTCCAGCAGGCGTTCGACCGCGAGCTGCAGGAGAGCGGCGAGATGGTCTTCAACGCCGGGCTCGGCTGGCCCGATCAGACCCGGATCGTGCGCTACGACGGTGGCGCGCCAGCAGTGACCGATGGGCCGTTCCCCGAGGCCAAGGAGTTCCTCATCGGCTTCTGGGTCGTCGACTGCGCCACCGAGGAGCGGGCGTATGCCATCGCCGCGAAGGCATCGTCGTCGCCCGGACCCGGCGGGGCGCCGACGTGCATCCCGATCGAGGTGCGCCCGCTCGCCGGTCCGCCGCAGGTGGACGACTGACCGGCTCTCGCGACAAAGGAGTGGGGACGTCGCGCTTCTTGCGTGACACTCACCGGTGTGGATGAGGTCGAGGTCGTTGTGGCCCACTCCGAGCGGGCGACGCTTCGGGTGGGGGAGGTCTTCCTGAAGATCGACGCTGACCAGGCACGCGCCGACATCGAGGTCGAGGCCATGACAACGGCGCCTGTTCCCGTTCCGGAGATCCTGTGGCGCCAGCCGCCGGTGCTGGCGCTCGCCCGTCTGCCCGGGAAGGCACTCGGCCGGCTGGGCCGACCATCGACCGCGTCGACGGCGGCGTGGACCGCGGCTGGTGCGGCGGTACGGACGCTGCACGACGCGCCGCTGCCGCCGTGGCCCGGGGCGAGCCTCGAGGAGAAGGCAGCGACCCTCGACAGCGAATGCGCCTGGCTGCTGGCGAACGACGTCCTTCCTGGCGCCCTGGTCAGGCGCAACCGCGACGTCGCTGGGGCTGCACTCCGACCCTGGACTCCGGTGTTCATGCACGGGGACCTGCAGGTGGCTCACGTCTTCGTCGATGGTGACCAGGTCACCGGCGTCCTCGACTGGTCGGAGGCGGGTGGGGGCGATGCCATGTACGACCTCGCCAGCCTGACCCTCGGACACCCGGAACACCTCGGCGACGTGGTGGCCGGCTACGGCAGTGACGTCGACCTCGACGTCGTCCGCGGCTGGTGGTCACTGCGGAGCCTGACCGCGATTCGCTGGCTCGTCGAGCACGGCTTCGACCCCTCCTCACCGGGATGCGAGGTCGACGTGCTGAGGGCCCAGATGTGAGGAGCAGACGAACCAGGGGCGCAGGTCCCTGGCTCGTCCGGGGTCGGGCTCAGCGGGTGGCGAGCTGGTCCTCGACGGAGGGCGATCGAGGCGCAGCGGTCGCGTCGACAGCTCGGTCCAGCGGCGGGATGCAGAGCGCCATGACGATGTAGAGGCCGCTGGCGATGAGGGGAAGGGCGGTCGGTTCGAAGCCGTGCGCCCCGATGGACAACCCGTTGACGATCAGCAGGCCGCCCGCCAGAGCTCCGGTGACACCGGCCAGTCGCACACGGCTGCCGAGATGTCCCAGGTTCAGGAGCGCTGCCGCGAAGGCGAGCAGGGTCAGTCCGAGCAGGATGGTGAAGAACGAGTTCACGCCCCACTCCAGCCAGCGGACCGCCTCCGCGGGGGCGAACCGCGACGCCCTGTCCTCCGGAAGCGCGTGCGCCCAGGCGTCGACAGCACGCTTGAGGGCGATTTCGTCCACGGCCATGTTGACGGCGATGAGGGCCACGGTGGCGGCCGCGGCCGCGTCGCCGACCCGCACGAGGGCCGGGGCGGCGCCCACTCGCTGCAGGGCGCGACCGAGGACGAGGAACCCCGCCACCACGAGAGCCGCTGACAGGAACTGCAGGTAGTGGACCCACACCCAGTCGGTGCTGTGGGCGTACTCGGTGAACACGGCCGCATGGGAGTTCGGGGGCTCCTCGTGCGGGTGCAGGATGCCTCCCACGACGGCCAGGACGGCGCCGGTGACGAGCAGGACGGCGGAGGCAGGAGCAGGACGAGACATCGGTCAGAGACCTTTCCGGGAGGGGGGCGCCGTGGTGGTGTGCGGGCGACACGCCAGGACGACCGCCATGAGCGCGAACATGCCGACGTGCCCCCACGTGAGCAGCGCGTCGCCGGGGAGGAGGCCCAGCCGGTAGGGGAGCAGCAGGGCCAGGAAGGGCAGCACCATGACGGCCGACATCTCGGCGATGTGGCGGCCGGCGTGCCGGCGCACCCACATCCAGATCGACATGCCGAGGGTCATGTCGAACGCCATGGTGAGGGCCATGGCGTCCGGCCGGGCGGTCAGGCCGGGCCAGACGCTGTCCCAGATGGCGCCGAACAGCCCCATGCCGACGACCATTGCGAGCGTCATCTCGAGGTAGGCCGTGACGAAGCGGCCGAGCCGCGAGCGGAGGATCCGGCGGGCCCACGCGCGGGGCGTGGACGCCGCATACGAGGTCGTGAAAGTGGTCATGCCGACGATGGTCGGTCCCGGGACGTGTGCGCCGGACGTGCCAGACGTCACGGATCAGGTCACCCGTTCGGCATGACCCTCACAGCAGGCCGAGCGCCCGAGCCCGAAGGGCGGCCTGGGTGCGGTCGCGCACGCCGAGCTTGGCGAGGACGTTGGTGACGTGGTTCTTGACCGTGCCCTCGGACAGGTAGAGGCGCTCGGCGGCCTCCCGGTTGGTGAGCCCGTCGGCGAGTGCCCGCAGGACGTCCAGCTCGCGGGAGGTGAGCGGGTCGACGAGCGGTTGGGGGCGTGGCTCGTCCGGAAGGTCGGGCAGCTGACTCATGCGGGCCAGGACCTTGGCGGCCACCGAGGGCTGGAGGACGGACTCCCCCCGAGCTGCCGCAAGGACGGCTTCGACCAGCCGCGGCGCGGTTGCGTCCTTGAGCAGGTAGCCGACAGCGCCCGCACGCAGCGCCGGGAAGACCTCGTCGTCACCGTCGAAGGTGGTCAGCACGAGCACATGGACCTCGGGATGCTCGACGAGCAGCCTCCTCGTCGTCGCCACGCCGTCGAGCACGGGCATCCGCAGGTCCATCAGCACGACGTCGGGTCGCAGCACGGCCACCAGCTCCAGCGCCCGGGCGCCGTCCGCCGCGCCTCCCACGACGTCGACCTCCTCGCGCGCGTCCAGAAGGGTCGTCAGCGCCTCTCGGAACAACGTCTGGTCGTCGACGACGAGCACCCGCACGGGGCGGTCGGTGCTCATCCCGGCAGCTCGACGCGGACCGCCACGCCGGTGCCCGGTGTGGACTCGACGCTCAGCGAGCCGCCGAGACGATCGACTCGCTCACGGATGCCGACCAGCCCGAACCCGCCGCCGTGGCCGCCCATGCCGCGACCGTCGTCACGGACCTCGAGAGACACGGTGTCCGGACGGTAGGTCAGCCGGAGCACGACGGTGTGGGCGTGCGCATGCTTGTGGATGTTGGTCAGACCCTCCTGAGCGGCACGGTAGAGCGCAACCTGGGTCTCGCCGTCGAGCACGCGCTCAGACCCCTCGACCTGCACGGAGGTGGACGGACCGGCCGACCCGCTCTCCGCCGCGAGCGTCCTCAGCTGGTCCGAGAGCCGCTGGTCCGGACGGGTTGCGCGCAGGGCAGCCACCGACTCACGTACCGACCGCAACGCCTGTCGCGCCTGGTCCTCTGCCTGGCTCAGCAGGCCATCCGCCCGAGCAGGGTCGCTGCCCAGCACCGCCCTCGCTGCCTGGACCTGCATGCCGACCACCGTGAGATGGTGCCCCAGCCCGTCGTGGATGTCCCGGGCGACGCGGGTCCGTTCGCGCATGGTCGCCAGCTCCTCGGCCTGCGCACCGAGCCGGCGCAGCTGCCGGTTGGCCTCGGCGAGCTCCGACCGGGCCTGCTGCTCGCGCAGGTGCAGGGCGGCGAGGACGAGGGCGAAGGCACACGCGAGCCCGGTGCTGACGACTTCCCGCAGCCCGTCGACCATGGGCATCCCCACGTGGACGAACGGAACGATCAGCGCGACGACCACCGCCCAGCCGAGCGGGAGCAGCATGACGGCCTGCACCACCACGACCACCAGCAGCAGCGTGCTGCCGACCCCCGGGCCCGCCACGTCGAAGACGACGAAACCGAGTGCCAGAGCGAGTGCGAGGTCGGGCGACTGCGACCGCCCGTCGGCGGTCGAGCGCCCAGCGGTAGCCGGCCACCAACCAGGCCACGAGGACGGCCCCGAGAGCACCAGCTGGCAGGACTGAACCGCTGGGAGCGGCCTCGAGGAGCATCACCAGCCACGCTGCTCCTGCCAACGCCGGGAGCGCCCGGTTCACGGTCCCAATGTCGCGCCCGCCTCCGAGCGCGTCAACCATGGCCCGGTCAAGGCGCTCCTGCCCGATCGGGCCATCGCCGAAGAGTGTCGTGCCACGATCGGACTCATGGCGAGGGCGCGAGGGAATGCGGAGCACTCCCCGGCAACGCCGGGTCGTGGCCGCGCCCGTCGCCGGCCGTGGCTGCGCACGGCGCGGCTCAACGCCGCCGGGTGGACCGCGCTGCTGGGTGCCTGCCTCGCGGCGGTAGCCGTCGGCGTCGCGGTGTGCGCGGCCCTCGCGCTGCCGCGATGGCCTGGTGCCGCTCTCGCTGCCGTGCCGCTGGTCGCCCTGGTCGTCGCCGACCGGAAACGCTGGGCAGCAATCGAGTTCAGCTATGGCTGGGGCGGCTCGCCGGAGGACGTCGCTCGGATCGTAGCCGAGCTGCGCGCCCAGGGCGTGGACGCACGGGTCGAGCTGCACGACGACGCACAGGGGTGGGGTGACCCCGCGGACCATGACCATCCCGTCAGTGAGCCGATGCCGCAGAGCGCGGCCTTGACCTACCGCAACGGGGACGCCGCGCAGGTGGCGGCGACCTTGCGCGCGCACGGCGTCCCACCAGCCCAGCTCGCCTGAGCAACCCGCCGCGCCAGGCACGATGAGGCCGGTGGCGGCGCGAGGTCTGGGGTCTGGCGCGGCGCCCTACGATGGAGCCTCGTGACCGCTACTGACACCGCCGCCGCACGTGCCCGCCTGCTCGAGATCATCAAGGAGAAGGCGATCGTCCACGGTCGCGTGACCCTCAGCTCCGGCAAGGAGGCCGACTACTACGTCGACCTGCGCCGCATCTCGCTCGACGGGGAGGCCGCGCCCCTCGTCGGGATCGTGATGCGCGAGCTGACCAAGGACCTCTCGTATGCCGCCGTCGGTGGCCTCACGCTGGGCGCCGACCCCGTGGCGACCTCGATGCTGCACGCCGCAGCCGCTGCCGGTGAGCGGCTCGATGCCTTCGTCGTGCGCAAGTCCGGCAAGGCGCACGGCCTCCAGCAGCGCATCGAGGGTCCGTCGATCAAGGGCCGCCGGGTGCTCGTCGTCGAGGACACGACGACCACCGGCGCTTCGCCGCTCGCAGCCGTCGAGGCCGCCCGCGAGGACGGCGCCGAGGTCGTCGCCGTCGCGACCATCGCCGACCGCGCCACCGGTGCCGGCGTGCGGATCACCGCCGAGGCCGGCGTGGACTACCGCTACGCCTTCTCGCTCGAGGAGCTCGGGCTCGCCTGAGGCCCCGGGCTGGTGCCCCCGACGCGCCCCACGCGCACCGGGTACCCCGCACGGAGCGCCTCGACCGACGACGGTGGGGTGATCACCGTCGCGGTGCCGGCACCCGGTCTCGGAACGGTCGACGCGGCATACGTGTTGTCGGGCTGCCACGGCAGCAGACCGTCGCCGGTGACGACAGCGGGCCCGCTGCCGAGCAGCACGAAGCTGCCGACGGGGACGTCACCCCAGGCGTATGCGTGCAGCCGGCGGGTGCGGCGCCGCGGGTCCCAGCGCTCCTCGTGGAGCAGCCTGTCGAGGCCCGGTGCCGCCAGGTGCGTGGTGCCATGCGCAGCGGCGACGAGGTCGCGGAAGCGGGAGAAGTCGACGCGACGGCACTCGGCGCAGGGGCGGTGGCCGGCCGCCAGCGCCACCGCCTCGTCGAGGAAGAAGAGCGGGGTGTAGTGGCCCGGGTCCCACTGACGGACGCGGCGACCCCGGAAGTCGAGCAGACAGGTGATCCACGCGCGCCCGACGTGGTGCCGGCGCACGTCCCGGGTGCCGGCGCCGTCGTGCAGTCGGCCGCGGTTGCCCATGACGTCGCCGAGGCCGGGGGCGGCGACGACCTCTCCCAAGGGGTCGACCCGGTTTCGGGCGGGCGCGCTCACTCGAGCACCTCGAGCACGACCTCGGCCGGGTCGCCCTCGTCGAGCCCCTCCGCCCGACGGACCGCCTTCTTCACTGGGAGCACGTACGCGCCGCGCGTCGCATCCGGGAAGACGGACGTCGTCCACGAGGTGCCTCCGACGGTCGCACGCACCCGGACCGAGCCGAAGCCGCGGGGCGGCCGCGGCACCTCGCCGATGCGTGCCGCCGCGTCGGGCGCAACCGTCACGAAGAACCAGCTCGTCTGCGCCTCCCAGCGCCACAGCTCGGCCGTGAACCGGAGCGTCGTCATGCCCACACGCTATGGCCGGCATCCGACAGCCAAGGGTCGCTGCCGGAGCCGTCCACCGGGTCGACCCGTCGCAGCAACGGCCCGGTGCGCGCAGGCGCGCTCGCACTAGGATCGGCACACTGACCGCCCAGCTCTCGGGAGAAGCCATGATCATCGTCTGGATCCTGCTCGGCCTCGTCGTGCTCCTCGCCGTCGTGGGCGTCGTCATGTACAACGGCCTGATCGGGCTGCGCAACAAGGTCGAGGAGGGCTGGCGCCAGATCGACGTCGAGCTGAAGCGCCGCCACGACCTCATCCCCAACCTCGTCGAGACGGTCAAGGGGTACGCCACCCACGAGCGCGGCACCCTCGAGGCCGTCATGGCGGCTCGGTCCGCGGCGATGTCCGGGGCGCCGACGCCGGGCGCAGCGGCCCAGGCGGAGGGCCAGCTCAGCCAGGCGCTCGGCCGGCTGATGGCCGTCGCCGAGGCCTACCCCGACCTCAAGGCCAATCAGAACTTCCTGGCCCTGCAGCAGGAGCTGACCAGCACCGAGGATCGCATCGCGAGCTCGCGCCGCTACTACAACGCCCTCGTCCGTGAGCTCAACACCAAGGTGGAGTCCGTTCCGTCCAACGTCGTCGCCAACATCGCCGGCGTGAAGCGGGCCGAGTACTTCGAGGCGCCCGCCACCGAGGCGGTCGTGCCGAGTGTCTCGTTCGGCGGCGACAACGCCGTCGGCGGCTCCGCCGCCACCGGAGCTCCCGCCGTTGCGCCGTCGACCCAGCCCGGCGCCGTCGGCGGACCGTCCACGAAGCCAGGAGCCGCGCCCGGCGCCCTGCCGCAGGCCCAGGCCCCCGGCGCCGCGCAGCCCGACCCGACGACGGACGCCGGCACGCCCAACCCCTGAGGGGCCGGTGTCCCGGGCTCAGCCCTTGACGTAGGAGAGCTTCTCGCAGACCAGGCCGTCGCGCATGCGCACGACGTCGACCCCGCGGACGTGCCCGGGCGAGCCGTCCGGGGCCGTCCAGTCGAAGCGCCAGCGCAGCACGCCCCGGTCCCCGGCCACGAAGGACTCCTCGGTCGTGAAGGCCGGGCTCCCCGTCCCGGTGAACAGCGACTCCCAGACCGCACGTACGTCAGCGGCGCCCTCATGCCGTAGGCCGTCCGGAGCAGGTCCCGTCGCCTCGAAGACGCAGTCGTCGGTCATCAGCGCCATGATCCCGTCGACATCGCCCCGACCGAAGGCGGCGGTGAACGCCACGAAGCCGGAATGCGCCGGACCCCATACGGCGTCGCGGCCGAAGCGTGCGAGCAGGTCGGCCTGCGCGTCACCGCTGGACGGCATACGCGGTCCGACCGCCCCGCCGGAACGGTAGGCGTGCTCCGTGCCGTCGAACCAGGCCGCCACGTCGGCGACGAGCGCGGGGTCGAGCGTCCGATCAGCGCCGATCGCCGCCGCGAGGTCCCAGCCGTGGATGAGGTGGTCGGCCAGGAGCTGGCGGACGTACTCGTCCATGGACTCCTCGCCGTAGGACAGCTGCACCGTGCCGTGCCGCGGGAGCACCTGCTCGACCGTGCCGAGCGCCTCGATGGCTGCGGACGCCGCCGCGCCACGAGCGTCGTCGTCGAGCAGGTCGCCGTCGAGGCGGGTACCGACCTCCGCGATGGTGTGGCCGTGCATGAGCGGCGAGGTCCACAGCTCCTCCCCGACGACGTGGTTGACGAGGTCGCGCACCGTCCACTCGCTGCACGGCGTGGGCAGCTCCCACTGGTCCGGGCCGACCGCGGCCACCTGCCGCGACCACCACTGCACGCTGCGCCGGTAGCTCTCGCCGAGGTCGGACCCGCTGGACTGCCGGGTCTCGGTGGCTGTTGCCATGACGTCCTCCGATCGCCCCTGCACCCTCCAGTCTGCTCCGCCGTGAGGGGAGCGTCAGGGCATCAGGGCAAGTCCCGAAGGGGTCAGGTCCGCTCCGAGCCGGTCGTCCGGGTCGTCCGCTCCGCGATGTCGCCGGCCGCCTCCGCGCTCTCGGCCGCGACCGCCTGGGCCTCGCGGCGGTGCTTGACGAACTCGTAGACCATCGGCGCCAGTGAGACGAGCACGACGAGGAGGATGGCGTACTCGATGTTCTTCGTCAGGCCGGGGAACGCCTGACCGAGGAAGAAGCCGAGGAGGGTGACGCTGACGACCCAGGCGACGGCGCCGACGGCGCTCCAGCCGAAGAAGCGCTGGCGGTGCATCCGGCCGATCCCGGCCACGACGGTGATGAACGTGCGGACGATGGGCACGAAGCGTCCGAGCACGAGCGCGCGGTTGCCGTACTTGTCGAAGAAGGTGTTCGTCTTGTCGAAGTTGGCGGTGTTGATGAACCGGCCCTGCCGTTTGTAGAGAGGCCGTCCGACGCCCCTGCCGATCTCGTAGCCGACGACGTTGCCCAGGAATGCCGCCACGGTCAGCCCCGCGATCGCGACCCCGAGGTTGACGTGGATCTGACCCGTCGCGATGAAGAGGCCGACGGCGAAGAGCAGCGAGTCGCCGGGCAGGATCGGGAAGAGCAGGCCGCACTCGATGAAGACGATGGCGATGGCGATCCAGAAGAACGCACTGCCGTACTGCTCCAGCAGGTAGGTGGGATCCATCCACTTGGGGCCGAGGGCCGGGGCGATGGCCGGCAGGGCGGCGAGTGCGTGCATGGGTGACAGGGTATGCCGTGTGCCGGGGACAGCCTGAATCCGCGCTGTCGGCCACCTGTGGGTCTCAGGCGATGGGCAGGCCCGCGAGGTTCACGGCTGCGACCAGCACCGTCGCGATCGCGGCGCCGAGGAGCAGCAGCTCCGCGGGTCGGTAGCGGAAGTTCGTGGTGATGCCGCAGAAGAAGAGCGCGACCGCGAGCAGGATGGTGTTGATCACGTAGTCCTGCCCGACGTCCCCCGCGCGCGAGGCCACGTTGGTCGCGGCGACCGCCTTGCTCATGGCCGTCCGGTAGGGCCCGAGCTGGGCGTCCACGTAGCTGGTGTCCTCGATCAGCCTCGTCGGTGTCCTCCCCGCCTTGATCTGGGCCTCCCAGTCGTCGATCAGGGGCAGCAGCTCGGCGCGGATGAGCGTCGTCCGGTAGAACGCGACCAGCTGCGTGTTCCTGGCCTGCACCGCCTGGGCGTACTGGGCGAGCATGCTGCTGTCGTAGCTCGCCTCCTGCGTCGCGACCCCGAAGAGCCGGCTGGCCTCGACGCGCTGCTCGGTCGACGTGGTCGTCGCCTCGCTCTGGACCTCGTTCCACTGGGCGGCCTGGTAGCCGCACCAGGCCGTCCCCACGGTGGCGAGGCCCAGCACCAGCACGGTGACCATCTCGATCACCCGGTCGATGCGGGAGCCCTCTTCGGACATCGCGGTTCGGCGCCCGCTGGGCGGTCGGCCTCCGCCGCGGTGCTCGTGTCGGCCGCCGGACGGAGGAGGTGTCGTGGACCGCATCGCAGGTCTCCTGTCGCCACCCGGCCGCGCACCGCCACCTCGCCCGGGCGTTGGTCGGGTGGCTAGTCTTCCGGGCATCCGATGTGCGACCAGACTGGCCCGAAGGGGGACCCGTGGCATCGCCTGAAGGGGATGAGACCCCGTCCGAGCCCTCCGCGGAGCCGACGGCCGCGGTCGGGGTGGGTCCGTGGGAGGGATCGTGGCCCGTCGGTGACCACTGGGACCCCGAGCTGCTGCAGCACGGCGACCGGCGCAACGTCGTCGACGCATACCGCTACTGGCGCCACGACGCGATCGTGGCCGACCTCGACGCCAGGCGCCACGAATTCCACGTCGCCGTCGAGAACTGGGGCCACGACTTCAACATCGGCTCGGTGATCCGGACGGCGAACGCCATGGGCGCCAAGGCGTTTCACATCGTCGGCCGGCGCCGGTGGAACCGGCGCGGCGCCATGGTCACCGACCGCTACCAGCACGAGCACCACCACCCGGACGCCGCGGCGCTCGCCGACTGGGCCCGGGAGGAGAGCCTCGTGCTCGTCGGTGTCGACAACCTTCCCGGCTCGGTGCCCATCGAGACGTTCGACCTGCCGCGACGGTGCGTGCTCGTCTTCGGGCAGGAGGGGCCGGGCCTGTCCG
The DNA here is from genome assembly GCF_058790095.1 of Terrabacter sp. FW104-15G4B. NCBI lineage: Bacteria > Bacillati > Actinomycetota > Actinomycetes > Micrococcales > Intrasporangiaceae > Terrabacter > Terrabacter sp. FW104-15G4B. The sequence continues at coordinate 163,073 of NZ_JBYTCI010000005.1, forward strand.
ACCCGATGCGCGCCGAGTGCGCCGCCGTCCTGCACATCGAGCAGTTCGGCTCGACGCGCTCGATCAACGCCGGGGCGGCCGCGGCGATCGCGATGCACTCCTGGGTGCGCCGGCACGTCTTCGACCAGCGTCCCTGAGCGATCCTCGCCGGGAGCTCAGGCAGACGGATCGCGACCTCTCCAGCGCAACGGCTCCTCCGCGTACTCCTCCAGGACGTGCGCGGCGACGCCCACGGAGCGGGCCACCTGGAAGACGACCTCGCCGGCCTCGGCCGGCAGGCCGAGCGCGTGGAGCACCGCCGCACTGGCGAGGTCGATGTTGGGCAGGGCGTCGGTGCGGTCGGCGACCAGCGCCGAGAGGGACTCGACGCGACGGCGCAACCGGGTCGTGCCGCGCCGGCGCCACAGTGCCTCCAGGACCACGTCGGCGCGTGGGTCGCCCTCGGGGTAGAGGAAGTGGCCGAAGCCGGCCACGCTGCCGTGCTGGCGCAGCGACCTCGCGAGCAGGACCTCGCGGTCGGCTCCGTCGGCGATCATGGCGTGTGCAGCGACGGGAGCGGCGCCGTGGAGCGGCCCAGCCATGGCGGCATACGCGGCGCACAGACAGTCGGGCAGGCCGGCGCGGGTGGAGGCGGCCACTCGCGCGGCGACCGTCGAGGCGGTGAGGCCGTGGTCGAGGAGGGAGGCGAGCAGCACCCGGAGCACTGCGGCGTCCGCCCGGGCAGCGGGTGACCCGCCGAGCGCGGCCAGCGTCAGCCCTGCGAGGTCCGTGTCCTGGGCCCCGCCGGCCACGAGCCCGAGGGCCGCGCGGAGGAGCGGCAGGGCCGCGGACCTGACCCGCTCGGGGTCGGTGTCGGACGCGAAGGGATCAGCTGCAGCGAGCAGCTGGACGGCGACCGGCACCCGGCGTCCGAGCGGGAGCGTCGACAGGTCCAGGCCGGCGACGGGCCGCGCCGGCCTCCAGGCCGGCGCCCCGGGCGCGGGCGACCCCAGGACGAGGGCGGCCGCCTGATCGAGGGAGCTCAGGGCCACCACATCGGCCAGCGCCACGCCACGGTAGAAGAGCTCGCCGTTGGACTGGCTGCTCACCGACGTGGCGACGCTGCGGAAGCGCAGCAGCGGCTGCGGCCCGCCCACGGCGCGTGTCGCCGTGGACATGGCGTCGACCTGCGCCCGGTCGAAGAGGCTCTCCTGCTGGCCGGGGCGACGCTCGCTGCGCAGCTGGCCACGACTGACGTACGCGTAGAGGGTGGACCGCTTGATCCCGAGCCGCTGCGCCGCCTCCGTCGTCGTGATCCACGCGCCCCCCAAGCCGTTCGTCCCCTCCATGCCGCTCACAGCACCCTCCCGTGTTGACCGGATCAACATTGACTCGATCAACATTGACGATGTTGATCAACATGGCTGATGGTGACGAGTGAACCCGAGAGGAGCACCGCATGTCCACCCACACCACGAAACGGAACGGCACCCCGCTGGACAGCCCGAGCGCAGACGGCTTCGTCACCGTCCCGCGAGGCCTCGCGAAGGTCTTCGTCACCGACACCGAGGTCGGCGACGTCCGCGGCGACGAAGGCTTCTTCCACTACCGCCAGTACTCCGCCGTCGAGCTGGCCGAGAAGGTCGGCTTCGAGCAGGCCTGGCACCTGCTCTTCCACGGCCACCTGGCGAGCGACGACGAGCTGGCCGCGTTCAGGGCCGAGGTCGGACGGCTGCGCGTCCTGCCGGAGCGGCTCGCCGAGCTGCTCCCCGCCATCTGCGCCACGACGAGCGACATGCTCCAGGTGGTCCGCACCGCCTTGTCCGCTTGGGGCGGCATCACCGGCCTCCGGCCGCTCTACGACTGCGACGAGAACGAGAAGCTGGCCGCCGCCATGGCTTCCGTCGCGATCACGCCGACGATCCTCGCCGCGGCCCACCGCCTGCATCACGGGCTCGAGCCGCTGCCCGCCGACCCGGTGCTTGGCCACGCGCAGGACTACCTGCGGATGGTGACCGGGAGCCTGCCGTCGGCCCGGGACGCCCGAGCCGTCGAGCAGTACCTCGTGGCCACCATGGACCACGGCTTCAACGCCTCCACCTTCACGGCCCGCGTCATCGCCAGCACCGGCGCGGACCTGGCGGCCTGCCTCGTGGGGGCCATCGGGTCCTTCTCCGGGCCGAAGCACGGTGGGGCCCCGAGCCGGGCGCTCGAGGCTCTCGACGAGATCGGCACGATCGAGCGGGCCGACGGCTGGGTGCGCGAGCGCATCGAGTCGGGGGAGCGCATCATGGGCTTCGGCCACGCGGTCTACCGCACCCGTGACCCTCGCTCCGAGATGCTCAAGACGATCGCGCGCGGCTGGGACGACCCTCTCGTCGACCTCGCCGTCGGCATCGAGGATGCCGTCGAGACTGCGCTGGCCGAGCTCAAGCCGGGGCGCGAGCTGCACGCGAACGTCGAGTTCTACGCCGGGGTCGTCATGAAGCTGGCCGGCCTCGACCCGTCGATGTTCACGCCGACCTTCTGTGTGGCGCGCATGGTGGGCTGGACCGCGAACATCCTCGAGCAGAGTCGCGACCCGAAGATCATCCGGCCCGCGGCGCGGTACGTCGGCCCGCCGCCGCCCCAGCCCGTGCCGGACGACGCCCGGGAGCCGCGACCGGCCTGAGCCGAGCGTGGACATCGAGCAGGCCCCGACGCATCCGGTTGCCGGGGCCTGCTCGGTGCGACCGGGGGAGCATCCGGCCGCGGGTGTCGTCGTCCGGAGCCCTCCGAACGTCTTCTCCACGGTAGGCCAGGTCGGCGGGCCGCGCTCGCCGTTCAGGTCAGGACTCGACAAGGTGGTGCCAAGGAACGACAGGCATCGGTCAACCGGAGTGGCCGGTGGCCGAGCCAGGTGGCCGACATGTCATCAACGGCGGCATTCGTCCGTAACGTCGTCGACGTTCTCGTTCGCGAACCCCCACGTCGCGCTGTGGCTCGGCCGGCTTGCAGACGTCAGTCCACGGTGCGAAGGGCCTGCCTCCAGGACAGCCTGCCGTGCGTCTGCATGAGCGAGCGACGGTAGACCTTCTCGCCGATGAAGACCGTGCCGGCCGAGAAGGCCGCCATCACCAGGAGCGCCACGACCGGCTCCCACCACGCGGCGTCGCCGGCGATGATGCGGCCGGGCATCGCGACGACCGACACGATCGGCACGAAGGAGGCGATCTTGAGGGCCGTGCCGCTCAGGGCGAAGCTCGCGAAGTACACGAGCATGATCGCCGTCGTCATCGGGGAGGTCGTGGACTGGAGATCCTCCGTTCGCGAGGCGAGCGCCCCGGCGACGGCAAAGAGGCATGCGAGGGTGAAGAAGCCGACCGCGAAGAAGAGGACGAACCACACGACCGCGGTCGAGAGGGCGGGAAGGAGCGAGGACCACTCAGTGAACGACACCGAGAGCAGACCCACGCCGGAGAAGAGCACCACCTGGGCAAGGGCGATGACAGCGTTGCCGACCACCTTGCCGGCGAGCAGGGCCCGCAGCGGGATGGCGGTCGCGATGATCTCGACGAGACGTGACTGCTTCTCCTCCACAACGCTCGCGGCGATCTGCTGCCCGAACATGAGCGCGCCCATGAAGAAGAGGAGCGCGAAGGCGAAGGTCGTGGCCTGAACGAAGCCCTCGTTGACCGCATGCCCGTCGAACCGGTCAGCGCTGAGGGCCGCGCCGCGCTCCAGCGCCTGCACCGTGGTGCCGGCCGCGGCCGCGTTGCGGGCCAGCGCGACGTCTCGAAGGGCCCCCTCGAGGGGGGTCCGCAGCGACGGCAACATGTCGTCGCCTGAGGTGAGGGTCCACCCGGACGTCGTCTCGTGCAGCCAGGCGTCGATGTCACCCCGGTCGATGCCGGCCTTGGCGGCCTCCCGCCCGCTGACGGTCGTCGGAGAGATGACGACCTTGGCATCGGTGTTCCTCGCCTTGGCGGCCGCCTGCTCGACGAGGCGCGAGCCGTCGGCCGTGGATACGGCGACGGTGTAGGTCGTCGTCTTGCCCGCCTGCCAGGCCGAGAAGGCGGCGAATCCTCCGATGAGCACGAGGGTGAGGAGGGTGGAGATCAGGAAGGCGCGATTGGTGAGGCGCACGGCGATCTCGCGGACGGCCACGATGAGCCACGGGCGCCCGACTGCCTCGTCGATCGCGTCGTCGATCGTGTCGTCGACCCCGTCGTGGTGCGGCGTGGCGTGGTCGGTGGGGCGGTTCTGGATGGTCGTCATGCCGTCACCTCACGGTAGATCTGGGCCAGGGTGGGTCGCTGGGGTGAGAACTCGCGTACGTCGCCGCGCCGTAGCGCCTCCTCGAGGAGCGCTCGCTCCGCGCCTCGTTCGACGATCTCGACGAGGGCCGTGTGCCCCTCGACGTCGACGGTGTGCACACCGCCGATGCCGCGAACCCACCCCGCGTCACCCGAGAGGACGATCCTTTGCCGCGTGACGGACGTGGCGCGCAGATCGTCCGGGGTGCCGGAGGCGACGAGCTTGCCCTTGGCGAGCACGACGAGGCGGTCGCAGAGTCGCTCGACGAGGTCGAGCTGGTGGGAGGAGAAGAGCACCGGCACGCCGTGCGCCGTATGCTCGCGCAGCAGGTCGGCCATGTTGTCGACCGCGGCCGGGTCGAGCCCGCTGAACGGCTCGTCGAGCACGAGCGCTCGGGGCGCTCCCATGAGTGCGGCGATGATCTGGACCCGCTGCTGGTTGCCGAGCGAGAGCTTCTCGACGTGGTCCTTGGCCCGGTCGGCGAGCCCGAGGCGCTCGAGGTGGGTCGTCACCGAGGCCCGGGCGGACGAGGCGCTGAGACCGCGCAGCCGTCCGAGGTAGACCAGCTGGTCGAGCACCGCCTGCTTGGGGTAGAGGCCGCGCTCCTCGGGCATGTACCCGAACTGGCGCCGGTCGAGCGCGGTGATCGGGCGGCCCTCCCAGAGGACCTCACCACCGCTGGGGGAGAGCACCCCCATGAGCATGCGCATGGTCGTCGTCTTGCCGGCGCCGTTGCCGCCGACGAAGCCGGTCAGTCGGCCGGCGCCGACGGTGAAGCTGACGTCGTCGACGGCGCGGATCTCGCCGAAGGTGCGAGTCAGGTGCCTCAGCTCGATGTCCGCCGCGGCGCGTGGTCTGGGAGATCGGTCCCCGGGTTGGCTCATGTCAGCCACGCTAGGCCGGGCCGGTGGCCCGGAGGATCAGTCCCGGGGCTGACCCGCGGCCTCCCCCAGGGGGATGAGACCGGTCTCGTAGGCCAGCACGACGGCCTGCACCCGGTCGCGCAGGTGGAGCTTGGCGAAGACGTTGGACAGGTGCGTCTTGACCGTTGCCTCACCGACGAAGAGACGCCCGGCGATCTCGGTGTTCGACAGGCCCCGGCCCACGAGGCAGAGCACCTCGAGCTCCCGCGGCGTGAGGTCGTCGAGGCGTGGGTCCTGGGCCGCTGTGCCGAAGCTCTCGGGGGACCGGGACGTGCCCGCCGAGGGCCCGTTCGTCATCTGCTCGATGACCCGCCGGGTCACCTCCGGGGCGAGGAGGGCGTGACCGTCCGACACGGCCCGCACCGCTGCGATGAGGTGGTCGGCCTCCGCGTTCTTGAGCAGGAAGCCGCTCGCCCCGGCGGCGAGGCCGGCGAAGACGTAGTCGTCGCGGTCGAACGTCGTGAGGATGACGACCTTGGCCAGCTCGTCGGCGACGATCCGGCGGGTGGCCTCGATGCCGTCCATGACGGGCATCTGCACGTCCATGAGCACAACGTCCGGTCTGAGCGCGCGCGTCAGCCGCACCGCCTCCGCGCCGTCGCCGGCCTCACCGACGACGTCGATGTCACCCTCCACCGAGAGGATGAGCGCGAAGCCGGAGCGCACCAGCTTCTGGTCGTCGACGAGCAGCACTCGGGTGGGGAGGCTCACGCGGTCTCCTCGGGCAGCGGCATCCGGACGCGCACACGGTAGCCGCCGGTGACCCGGGGCCCGATCTCGCTGACGCCGCCGTGCGTCGACAGACGCTCGCGCACCCCGAGCAGTCCGAGGCCGGTGCCGGAGGTACCCGAGCGCGGGCGTCCGCTGTCGAGCACCTCCACCTCGGCGTAGCCGTGCTCGAAACCGTGCTCGGGGCGTCGGTCGACGCGGACGAAGACCGTCGCTGCCGCGGCGGTCGAGTGCCGACGAACGTTGGCGAGCGCCTCCTGGACAGTGCGGTAGAGCGAGAGCCCCAGCGGAGCCGGGACGGAGTGAACGGCACCGGCGGCGTCCTCCACGACGTGGCACGAGACCTCGAGTCCGTGCCCCGACGACCCCTCCACGAGAGCCGGCACGTCGGCAAGGGCGGGTTCCGGTGCCCGGATGCGGTCGGGCTGCCCGACCGGGGACTCGTCGTCGGCGCGGAGCGTCCCCAGGAGGTTTCGCATCTGCGCCACGGCATCGCGTGACGACGTCTCGACCGCTCGGAGGGCACCCTCGGCGGCGTCCGCGTCGTGGCGCAGCACGCGACGGGCGGCCGCGCCCTGGATGCCGATGACCGAGATGTGGTGGGCCACGACGTCGTGGAGCTCGCGCGCGATGCGCAGCCGCTCCTCGACGACGGCCTGTCGGCGCAGGCCGGCTGCCTGGGAGTCGATGGTGTGGGCCTGCTCCGCGAGCCGTTCACGCTGCAGGGCCGACCGCCACGCCGCCTGGCCGCCGACGATGGCTCCACCGAAGTAGAAGACGTTGATGAGCAGCGTGTAGGTGACGTAGGCGGAGGCCGGGCTGAAGAGCCCCTGCCGCTCGGGGAGCCTGTCGTTGTGGCTCAGCGCCTGCTCGATGCCCGAACCGACGGCGAACTGCCACGTGAGCCAGCCGAACATCAGCAGCACGATCGCGATGACGACACCGATCATGACGCGTCGATCGCGGGCCCAGGCGACCCCGGTGAAGATGGCCACGAAGTAGACCACCTGCATGGGGACTGACGCAGCGACGCCCGGGAGCGTGAGTCCCACGACGAAGAAGTGCAGGGACAGGCCGGCGGCAACGGCGAGGGGCCAACGCCGTCGCCAGACCAGCGGCACGGTCCCCGCGAGGACGGCGGCGTGGGGCCACAGCCACGAGTGCTGGAACGGGCCCAAGGCATCGATGCTGCGCAGCAGCTCGATGCCGAGCGAGCCGGTGACGAGAAAGACGAGCGCGAGCCACGTGTCGACGCGGCGCGTGTGGGCCGGGTCGGCAGGCAGCCGCTCCCAGTCGGTGTCGACGCCGAAGTAGGTCTGCACCCGCCCCACGAGGGCAGTCCATCGGCCGTCCATGGGCTCAGCGTAGGCGGGCCCTCCCGAGGCCCGTATCCCCCTCCAGGTGGAGGCGTCTGGGAGGTAGGTTCGGCGCATGGGTGCCAGCTCCTCCGTCCCCGACGTCACGACGATGCGCTCCCGGCTCGACCGGCTGCGCCGGCACGCGGACGAGGCGGGTGTAGCGGCGACGGTCGTGTCCCCCGGCTCAGACCTGCGCTACCTCACGGGCATCGCCGGCTCCTCGTTCGAGCGACTCACCGCACTCGTCGTGCCGAGCGACCCCGCGGTGGCGCCCGTCTTCGTCTCGCCCGCGCTCGAGTACGCCGGGCTCGGGCACGTGCCGCTCGGTGACCTGGGGGTCGAGGTGCGCACGTGGGTCGACGGCGAGGACCCGTATGCGCTCGCGCTCGGAGGAGTGCCGTCCGGTCGCGTCGCGGTGTCCGACATGACGCCCGCCCTGCACCTGTTGCGGCTGCGTGATGCCGGGGCCGCGGACCAGCAGCTCGCCGGTCCGGTGCTGCGCGAGCTGCGGATGCGCAAGGACGCGGCCGAGCTCGCCGAGCTGCGGGCGGCCGGGGCCGCCATCGACCGGGTCCACGCGCGCGTGGGCGAATGGCTCCGCGCCGGCCGCACCGAGGCCGACGTGGCCGCCGACATCGGCGCCGCAATCGTCGAGGAGGGCCATGCCACAGCGGAGTTCGTGATCGTCGGGTCCGGGCCCAACGGCGCGAGCCCGCACCATTCCGTCAGCGACCGCGTCATCGAGGAGGGGGACGTCGTCGTCGTCGACATCGGCGGTCCGCTGCCCTCCGGCTACGGCTCGGACAGCACGCGCACGTATGCCGTGGGGACGCCCCGTGAGCCGGACGTGACCTCGGCCTACGCCGCGCTCCAGACGGCCCAGTCGGCATCCGTGGAGTCCGTGCGGCCCGGCGTGACGTGCGAGGAGATCGACCGCGCGGCGCGGGACGTGCTCGCCGAGGCCGGCCTAGCCGAGCACTTCATCCATCGCACCGGGCACGGCATCGGCCTCGACGGCCACGAGGAGCCGTACATCGTCGCGGGCAACGACCTGCCTGTCGAGCCGGGCATGACCTTCAGCATCGAGCCGGGCGTCTACCTCACCGGTCGCTGGGGCGCGCGCATCGAGGACATCGTGGCCGTCACCGACGACGGGCTCGAGCGCTTCAACACCCGCCCCACGGACCTCGTCATCCTCTGACCCCTCGCTCGTCGAGTGGGCACTTTCCCACGCGCCAGTGCCGGTGCCGGTGCCGGTCAGGAGTCGAAGCCGACGCCCATGCGGTCGAGCGCCTGCAGCCACAGGTTGCGTCGGCCGGTGCGGTCCTCGGCCGCCAGCGACGACCGCGTCGCCCGCACCGCGGCATACCGGATCGGCTCGGGAGGGAAGGGGATCGGCTTGCGCCGCACCATCCCCAGGCGGGTGAGCTCGGTGTCCTTGCCGTCCACGAGGTCGAGCGCGACCGCCGCGCCGAAGCGGGTGGAGGCGACGCCCAGCCCGGTGTAGCCGACGGCATACGCCATCCGGCCGCCGAGGGCGGTGCCGAAGACAGGCGTGAAGCGCGACGTCGTGTCGATGACGCCGGCCCAGCGATGAGTGAAGCGGATCCCATCGAGCTGCGGGAAGATGTCGAGGAAGTGGTCGGCCAGCAGGCCGTGCGAGGCGTCCGACTGCTCGAGCGCGGGGTCGATGCGTCCTGGGAAGTGGTAGTTCGCGTCGTAGCCGCCAAAGAGCACGCGGTCGTCGAGCGTCCTTCTGTAGTAGTGGAACTGGTTGCCGGCGTCCGTGAGCCCCTCTCGTCCCTTCCAACCGATCTCGTCGAGCTGCGCGGGAGTCAGCGGCTCCGTCATGAGGACGTGGTCGTAGACCGGGAGCACCCACGCGCGAAAGCGCAGGAGCACACCTTGCGAGGCGTTCGTGCCGATGACCACGCGCCGCGCATGGATCGAGCCATGGTCGAGCGAGACCCGCACGCCCCCGCCCTCGGTGTCGAATTCCGTTGCGCGAGTGTGTTCGTGGAGCCGCACTCCGAGCGACTCAGCCGCGCCGGCAAGGCCCCACACGAGTCGTGCCGGATCGATGAGGGCGACCTCCGGGTCGTGCATCCCGGCGAGGTAGCGCGGCGAGCTCACCCGCGCCCGGGCCTGCGCCGCGTCGAGCAGCTCAACCGGGACGCCGTGCGCCCGGTGCAGCTCGTAGGAGTCGCGCACCGCAGTCACCTGGTGCTCGGTCAGCGCCAGGGTCAGCTCGCCGGGCACGTGGTGGTCCGCCTCGATGCCGTATGCCGTCAGCGTCTTCTCGATGCCCGTGACGTTCTCGGCCGCGAGCCGGTCGAGGGTCTCGATCTCGTCGGGCCAGCAGCCGACGCCCTGGGCGAGGCCGTGGGTCAGCGACGGGGCCAGAAAACCGCCGTTGCGACCCGAGGCCCCGTCCGCCAGGCGCCCGGCCTCGATGACCACCACGTCCCGCGACGGGTCCGCCTCCTTGGCCTGGATCGCGGCCCAGAGGCCCGTGAACCCGCCGCCGACGACGAGCAGGTCGGTGCGCGGTGCGGCCCCGGTCAGGGGCGGTCGCGGCTCTGGACGCTCGGCCCGGTCCGTCCAGAACGGCACAGGTCGGGCATCTGAGAGGGCGGCGGCAGCGCGGGCGCCGAGCGGGGAAACACGCATGACGAGAGCGATTCGAGCATGCTTGGCTGCTGCCTGTGAACCCCTCTTCGATCCAGAGCGATACCGAGTCCCTGCGGGAGCAGCTGCTGCGCGCCTTTCACGACCAGACGCGCGCTCCGGTGCCGCTCGGCACGGCCTCCCGTCCCGTCGAGCTCGACGGACCCGTGCGAAAGCACTACGACCTCGAGCCGGCGGGCCACTTCGCCATGGTCGAGAGCCCTGACGGTCTCGGGACCCACCCGGACGCCGTCGTCGCCCGCGTCCGCGACTTCTTCGCCGGGCGCGGCCAGCGCGTCGAGTGGAAGACGTACGACTACGACGAGCCCCGCGACCTCGGCGAGCGCCTCGTGGCTGCCGGTTTCGTGCGTGAGGACGACGAGGCCCTGATCCTCGGCGAGGCCGCGCCGCTCGCAGCTCAGGACATCGACCTCCCGGACGGCGTCGTCGTCCGCGCCGCTGACGGCTTCGACGACTTCGTCCGGATGCGCACCATGTCCGAGGCGGTCTGGGGCGAGGCCCACCCCTGGGTGACGGAGCAGCTCTACCCCGAGTGGGTGGCCAAGCCGAGCTCGATGGACGTGGTGGTGATCGAGGAGTCCCGCGAGGGGCCGGTGCTCTGCGCCGCCCGCAGCGAGTACGACGAGAGCGGCTTCACCGGTCTCTGGGGAGGGTCGACGCTGCCGGAGTGGCGCGGCCGCGGCCTCTACCGCGCCACCCTGCTGCACCGTGCCCGGCTCGGCCTCGAGCGGGGCAAGGAGTACGTCCGCGTCGACGCCTCGCCCGACTCCGAGCCGATCCTGCGCCGGCTCGGCCTCCACCGGGTCGCGACGACGACGCCGTACGTCTTCGACCCGCGGCTCAGGAGCGCGTGACCTCGTCCTGCTGCGAGGAGAGCGAACCGCGGACGACATCGCTGCGCTCGTCGCCGAGCCGGTCCGTCCCGACATGGTCCCGAACTCGGGCGGCACGCGACGCCAGCGTCGTGGACGTGGCGACCAACGACGTCATGGCGAGTGCGGGCGACGGCGACGGTGCGAATGGCCGTGTGGACGGTGAGGTGGCCAGCGTCCCGTCCCGCACCAGTGCGCGGACGCGGCATGTGCGCGTCACGGCATACGTGGCAGGATTCACGGCGGATCGTGAACCCGCTTCCCAGACAGCAGGAGATGCAATGCCCATCGCCACCCCCGAGGTGTATGCCGACATGCTGGACCGCGCGAAGTCCGGCTCCTTCGCGTACCCCGCCATCAACGTGTCGAGCTCGCAGACGCTGAACGCGGCGCTCAAGGGCTTCGCCGACGCCGGCTCCGACGGCATCATCCAGGTCTCGACGGGTGGCGCGGAGTACCTCTCCGGCCCGAGCATCAAGAACATGGTCAGCGGCTCGCTCGCCTTCGCGGCCTACGCCCACGAGGTGGCGAAGAACTACCCCGTCAACATCGCGCTGCACACCGACCACTGCCCCAAGGACAAGCTCGACGGCTTCGTGCGCCCGCTCCTGGCGGCGAGCACCGAGCGCGTCCAGGCCGGCGGCACCCCGTGGTTCCAGTCGCACATGTGGGACGGCTCCGCCGTGCCGCTCGACGAGAACCTCCAGATCGCCCAGGAGCTGCTCGCCCTCGCCAAGGCCGCGGACGTCGTCCTCGAGATCGAGGTCGGCGTCGTGGGCGGCGAGGAGGACGGCGTCGAGGGTGCCATCGACGACAAGCTCTACTCGACCCCTGATGACGCCATCGCGACGATCAAGGCGCTCGGCTCCGGTGAGAACGGCCGCTACCTGACCGCCCTGACCTTCGGCAACGTCCACGGCGTGTACAAGCCGGGCAACGTCAAGCTGCGCCCCGAGATCCTGCTGCAGGCCCAGCAGGCCGCTGCGAAGGAGCTCGGCCTGTCCGACGACGCGCGCCCCTTCGACCTCGTCTTCCACGGCGGCTCCGGCTCGCTCCCCGAGGAGATCGCGGCCGCCGTCGACCACGGCGTCATCAAGATGAACGTCGACACCGACACGCAGTACGCCTTCACGCGCCGCATCGCGGACTGGATGATCTCCGGCTATGCCGGCGTTCTCAAGGTCGACGGCGAGGTCGGCAACAAGAAGCAGTACGACCCCCGCGCCTGGGGCAAGGCGGCCGAGGAGGCCATGGCCGTGCGCGTCGTCGAGGCCTGCACCGCCCTTCGTTCGGCGGGAACCCACGCGTGAGCGACAACCTGCTCGGCATCCCCGAGACCCGTCTCGCCGTCGACCCGGCCGCCGAGAAGCTCGACGCCGGCGTCGACCCCGTGCAGGTGGCGGCGTCCTTCCCCGCGAGCTCGCTCGCGTGGGCGGTCCTCGCCGAGGACGCGCTCGCCGACGGCGACCGCGACGTCGAGGCGTACGCGTACGCCCGCACCGGCTACCACCGCGCGCTCGACTCGCTGCGCAAGTCCGGCTGGCGCGGACAGGGCCCGGTGCCGTGGTCGCACGAGCCCAACCGCGGCTTCCTGCGCGCGCTCGCCGCGCTCGCCCGGGCCGCCCGCGCCATCGGCGAGAGCGACGAGGAGGCCCGCTGCACGCAGTTCCTGCGCGACAGCTCGCCCGAGGCAGCGCGCGAGCTCGGTCTCTGAGGTCGTTGCGCCCCACCCCATGACGCTCTTCTGCTCCGACGTCGACGGCACGCTGCTCGACCACCGACGCACCCTCTCCTCCCGCACCGTCGCCGCCATCCGGGCGGTGCGGGAGGCCGGGCACACCTTCGTGCTGTGCAGCTCCCGCATGCCGGCGTCCCTGGAGGGTCTCGAGCGGCTCTGCGGCGTGGAGCCCACCCCGCTCATCGCCTACAACGGCGGTCTCGTGCTGCGCGCGGACCGCTCGGTCGTGACCGACGTGCCCATCGCCCCTGACGGCGCGCGGGAAGCGTATGCCGTGTGCGAGCGTCTCGGGCTCCACGCGAGCTTCTTCGCCGGGGACGACTGGTACGCCGGGGGTTCCGACGAGTGGACCGAGCGCGAGGCGACCATCACGGCCGTCGACCCCAGCGCCGAGTCCGCGCACGAGTACGTCGCCGGCGGCTCGGTCGACAGGCTGCCTCCGCACAAGGTCATGGCCATGGGCGACCCGGCGCTCGTCGACCAGCTCGAGGCGGCGCTCGAGGGGCGCCACGGTCTCGTGACCTACCGCTCCAAGTCGAGCTACCTCGAGATCGCCAACGCGGCGTGCTCGAAGGGCGACGGTCTGCGGGCGCTCGCCGATGAGCTGGGCGTCGACGTCGGGGACACCGTCTTCTTCGGCGACAACCACAACGACGTGTCGGCCTTCGCCGTCGCCGGCACCGCCGTCGCGGTCGCCAACGCCGTCGACCCGGCGCTCGAGGCGGCCACCGTCGTCACGGCGCACCACCGCGAGGACGGCGTCGCAGCCTTCCTCGAGGACTGGCTCGCCGCGCACTGATCGAGCCTCGGTGGGCCGCTCCGGCTGGCGACCTGTCCCGGCCGCGGCGATCGGGGTCCGGTCCGGCGACCAGTCGGGCGACCGGAGCCGGATCGCCCCATCGAACGCGTTGTCCCGGGATGCTTGACCCTGACACCGTGTCAGGCGCTGCCATGGGTGGACCATGTTGAGTATCGGAGACTTTGCCCGGCTGGCCGGGGTGTCGGTGCGCATGCTGCGCCACTACGACGCCCTCGGCCTGCTCCGGCCCGCCCGGGTCGACCCGGACTCGGGCTACCGGTCGTACACGACCACGCAGCTGCACCGGGTCAACCGGCTCGTGGCGCTCAAGGACCTCGGCTTCTCGCTCGAGGAGTGCGGGCGCCTGCTCGATGACGACGTGCCGGCCTCGCAGCTGCGCGGGATGCTGCGCCTGCGCCGGGCGGAGCTCGCCGCGCAGATCGAGGCGGACCGCGTGCGGCTCGAGCAGGTCGAGCAGCGTCTCCGGATGATCGAGAAGGAGAACACCATGAAACCGTCAGTCGCTCTCGACCCCTGCACAGAGCAGGACCTGCCAGCCCTCCGCGTCGTCCAGCGCAGCAGCCGCGTGGCAGACGGCCAAGAGGTGGGCGCCGTCGTCGGCCCACTCTTCGGGCAGGTCGACGAGGCCGTGGCGGCCGCGCACCTGAAGCCCGCCGGTCCGTCGATCGGGCACTACACGATGGACGGCGACTCGATGGTCGCCGCCGCGGCCTACCCCGTGGGACCTGACGTGGGGGAGGCGGAGGCCTCGGCGGCCGGTCTCGAGCTGGCCGACCTGCCGGCGCAGCCGCGAGCCCTCGTGACGACGCTGCGCGGACCGCTCAGCGGGATCGGCGAGGCGTGGCAGATCCTGTCCCGTGAGGTCGAGTCCCGCGGCCTGTCGTTCGCCGGGCCGTGCCGCGAGGTCTACCACGCGGCTGAGCTGAGCGACCCGGACCACTGGGTGATCGAGCTGCAGCAGCCCGTTTCCTGATCCTCGGCCCCCGCGTTCGGGTTCGTACGCGCGACCTGTGCTGGATGCTGCCGTCCTGGTCCGGTCGGCCGACATGTCGGC
>NZ_JBYTCI010000005.1:177539-202449 GCF_058790095.1 Terrabacter sp. FW104-15G4B
GTCTACCACGCGGCTGAGCTGAGCGACCCGGACCAGGACCCGCCGACCGACGCATCGTCCCCACCCCGTGCCGGCCGTCCTCCGCTGTCCACAACCGTCCGCGCGTGGCTGGCGCCCGAGGTCGTCCCAGGCGACGGTCGTTCCATGCAGCTGTCGCTCATCGCCCAGGACGACGTCTTCCCTCTCGCGCGGGCCCTCGCCGTCGGCATCGACCGAGCCGAGCTGCGACGGCTCATGAGGCAGGGCGGCGTGCACCGCCTCCACCACGGGTGGTTCGCCGTCCGGGAGCCGGCCGACGAGCAGGACCGGCACCGCCTGCGGCTCGCGGCACTGCTCCAGCAGTACGCCAGCCGCGCGGTGGTGAGCGACGCCTCGGCACTGCTCCTGCTCGGGCTGCCAACCTACGCGCCCGACTGGACCGTCGCGCACCTGATGCGCACCGGCTCGACCGTTGCCAACCGCACCAAGGCACACCGCAAGCCCGACCTCGTGGTCCGACCCGCCCTCGGCCACCAGGACGCTGGCCGCCTGCCGGCCACCGGGTCTGCGGTGCATGCCGCGGTGGCCATCGCGCTGGCCGGGCTGACCGACCCGTGCGCGTTTGTGGTCCCGGCCGACGCCGCCCTCCGGGAGCGCCGCGTCACGGCGGCGGAGCTCCGGCTCGCCGTCGAGGTGATCGGGCGGCGCCCCGGAATCGAACGCGTCAGGGCTGCGCTGCCGTGCTGCGACGGGCGCCACGAGTCACCGGGAGAGACGGTCGCGGCCTGGGTGCTGCACCATCTCGGCTTCGGGACCGTCCCTCAGCTCGTCGTCCCGGGCACCCAGCCGTTCACACCCGGTGGACTGGGCTACCGCGTCGATCTCGGCATCATCGGCACCAAGGTGCTCGTGGAGTTCGACGGGCGGTCCAAGTACGGATCGGCCCAGGACCTCTGGGACGAGAAGCGTCGCGAGGATCGGATCCGCTCCCTCGGGTGGGAGGTCGTCCGGCTCACGTGGGCCGACCTGCGGCAGCCCGGGCGTGTCCGAGCACTGGTCGAGGCGGCCCTCCGCCGGGCGGCGGCGAAGCCCGCTGGATGATCCGCCAGTGGGCAGGCGGAGGACGTCGGGGGCACCGGTCCCGAACCGATAACCTTGCGGTTGGCTTGGACCACAACCGGAAGGCAGACCGATGCCGGCAATCGTGCTCGTCGGAGCGCAGTGGGGCGACGAGGGCAAGGGCAAGGCGACCGACCTGCTCGGCAGCAGCGTCGACTACGTCGTCAAGTTCAACGGCGGCAACAACGCCGGCCACACCGTCGTCATCGAGAAGGACGGCAAGCGCGAGAAGTACGCGCTGCACCTGCTGCCCTCCGGCATCCTCAGCCCCAACTGCGTGCCGGTCATCGGCAACGGCGTCGTCATCGACCTGTCCGTGCTCTTCGAGGAGCTCGACGGCCTCGAGGCCCGCGGCGTCGACACGAGCAAGCTGCTCGTCAGCGCCAATGCGCACGTCATCCCGAGCTACAACCGCACGATCGACAAGGTCACCGAGCGCTTCCTCGGCAAGCGCCGCATCGGCACGACCGGCCGCGGCATCGGACCCACCTACGCCGACAAGATGAACCGCGTCGGCATCCGCATCCAGGACCTCTACGACGAGGGAATCCTGCGCCAGAAGGTCGAGGCGGCCCTCGAGCTGAAGAACCAGCTCCTCGTGAAGATCTACAACACCCGCGGCGCCGCGGTCGACGAGGTCGTCGACGAGCTGCTGTCGTATGCCGCCCGCCTGGCCCCCATGGTCGCCGACACGAGCCTCGTGCTGAGCCAGGCGCTCGACCGGGGCGACACGGTGCTCTTCGAGGCGGGGCAGGCGACCCTGCTCGACGTCGACCACGGCACCTACCCCTACGTCACCTCGAGCAACGCGGTCGCCGCCGGCGCCTGCACCGGCTCCGGTGTGCCGCCGACCCGGATCGACTCGGTCATCGCGATCCTCAAGGCGTACACGACCCGTGTCGGCGAGGGCCCGTTCCCGACCGAGCTGCACGGCGACAAGGGCGAGTTCCTGCGCAAGACCGGTGCCGAGTACGGCACGACGACCGGCCGCCCCCGCCGCTGCGGGTGGATGGACACCGTGGTCGGCCGCTACGCGACCCGGATCAACGGCGTCACCGACTTCGTCATCACCAAGCTCGACGTCCTCACCGGTCTCCACACCGTCCCGGTGTGCGTCGCCTACGACGTGGGCGGGGTGCGCCACGACGAGATGCCGGTCAACCAGACCGACTTCCACCACGCGACGCCGATCTACGAGGAGCTGCCCGGCTGGTGGGAGGACATCACCGCGTGCCGCTCCTTCGACGAGCTGCCGGCCAACGCGCAGGCCTACGTGGTGCGCGTCGAGGAGCTCATCGGTGCTCGGGTCTCCGCCATCGGTGTCGGCCCGGGCCGCGACGAGATCATCGAGCGCTTCCCGCTCAAGCCCGCCGTCGCGGGTTGACGCGTCCAGCGACACGAAGCACACGGCATACCAGAACTGTTGGAACTGAAGGAAACCCATGACTGAAGAGGTCGCCCCGCTCGACTGGGTCACACGTCTGGCCGACGAGGTCCTCGCGGAGGCGCAGGAGCGCAACCCCGGCGAGACGATCGTCTGTGCGTCGGGCATCAGCCCGTCCGGGCCGATCCACCTCGGCAACTTCCGCGAGCTGATCACGCCCCACCTTGTCGCCGACGAGATCAAGCGACGAGGCATCGACTGCGAGCACATTCTCAGCTGGGACGACTTCGACCGCTTCCGCCGCGTGCCGAAAAACCTTGCGGGAGTGGACGACTCGTGGGAGCAGTACATCGGTATGCCGCTCACCTCCGTGCCGCCGCCTGCCGGGTCGCCGCACGCGAGCTGGGCCGACCACTTCAAGGCGCCGCTCCTCGAGGCCATGGCGGCCACCGGCATCGAGGTGCGCCAGATCAGCCAGACCGAGCAGTACCGCGCCGGTGTCTACCGCGACCAGGTGCTCCTCGCCATGCGCGAGCGCTTCGCCATCGACAAGGTGCTCGACCAGTACCGGACGCTCGAGGCCGTGGAGGCCGCGCGCCAGAGGTCGAGCGGCAAGGGCAAGGGCGGCGGCAGCACCAAGGCGGCGAAGCTCACCGAAGAGCAGGCGGCCGCAGCGTCCGAGGCCGAGCGCGGCTCGGGGGCGGCGTCGGAGGACGACGGCAGTTCGGGCAAGGCGGGCTACTACCCGTTCAAGCCGTTCTGCACCGTGTGCGGCACCGACTTCACCACCGTCACGGCCTACGACGACGACAGCCACGAGCTGACCTACGACTGCACGAAGTGCGGTCACACCGAGACCGTCGACCTGAACACGTTCACCAACGGCAAGCTGGTCTGGAAGGTCGACTGGCCGATGCGCTGGGCGCACGAGCACGTCATCTTCGAGCCGTCCGGCGTCGACCACCAGAGCCCCGGCAGCAGCTTCGTCGTCGGCAAGGACCTCGCCCCGATCTTCGGCTGGGAGCGCCCCGTCGGCCCCATGTATGCCTTCGTCGGCATCGCCGGCATGGCCAAGATGAGCTCGAGCAAGGGCGGCGTGCCGATCCCGACCGACGCCCTCGAGGTCATGGAGGCGCCGGTGCTGCGCTGGCTCTACGCCCGGCGCCGGCCCAACCAGAGCTTCGACGTCGCGTTCGGCCCTGAGCTGCAGCGACTCTACGACGAGTGGGACGCCTTGAACCGCAAGGTTGCCGACGGCTCCGCCCAGGCCGGCGACCTCGCGGCACACCTGCGCGCCACGTCGACGGCCGCGGGTCCGCTGCCGACGACGCCGCGCCCGATGCCCTTCCGCACCATCGCGTCCGTCATCGACGTGACGCAGGGCGACGAGGGGCAGGCGGTGCGCATCCTCAGCGAGCTCGAGCCCGACAACCCGGTGGCCTCGACCGACGACCTGCGCCCCCGGCTCGACTGCGCCGAGCGCTGGATGCTCGGCTACGTACCGGCCGAGGACCGCACCGTCGTGCGCACCCAGCCCGACGCGGAGGTGCTCGGCGGCCTCGACGAGTCGCAGCAGGAGTCGCTGCGCCTGCTCGTCGACGGCCTCGAGGCGCACTGGTCGCTGGACGGCCTGACCCACCTCGTCTACGGCGTGCCCAAGATCCAGCGCGGCATCGACCCCGACGCCAAGGTCAAGGACCCCGAGCTGTCGGCGGCCCAGCGCGCCTTCTTCGTCCTCGTCTACCGCCTGCTCGTCGGCAAGGACACCGGCCCCCGACTGCCGACCCTGCTGCTGGCCGTCGGCGCCGACAGGGTCCGCACCCTCCTCGGCCACTGACCGCCCGCTTCTCAACCGTCGAAAGGCCACAAACCGGGGTGCAGGGCACCTGAAGGTCCGAGATCGGACCCCGGTTTGTGGCCTTTCGACGGTGGGGGTGGGGGTCAGTTGACGCCGACGGCGGACCAGGCGGTCGCGGTGGCGTTGTACTGGGTGCTTCCGACGCCGTAGAGGTCCTTGGCGGCGGAGAGCATGCCGGTGCGAGCGCCGGCGTAGTTGGTCGACGAGGTCCAGTACGTCGTCAGGGCGCGGTACCAGATGGCGGCTGCCGCGTCGTGGCCGATGCCGGTGACTGTGCTGCCGTTGCACGTCGGGCTGTTGTAGCTGACCCCGTTGAGCGTCTTCGCGCCGCTGCCCTCGGACAGCAGGTAGAAGAGGTGGTTGCCCACACCGGAGGAGTAGTGGACGTCCAGGGTGCCGACGCTCTTGCTCCAGCAGTTGGCCGAGGCGCCGTCCTTGCTGGGCTGGTCCATGTAGCGCAGCGGCGTCCCGGAGCCGATGGCGAAGCGCTCACCGATGAGGTAGTCGCCCGGGTCGCCCGACGTGTTGGCGGTGAACTCCACCATGGTGCCCATGACGTCGGACGTCGACTCGTTGAGACCACCGGACTCGCGACGGTAGGCGAGGCCTGCCGTCGCCGACGTGACGCCGTGGGTCATCTCGTGGCCGGCCACGTCGAGCGAGACGAGGGGGCCGTAGCTCACGCCGTCGCCGTCGCCGTAGCGCATGCAGAAGCAGGTGTCGCTCCACGAGGCATTGACCCAGTTGGTGCCGACGTGGACGAGGCTGCGTGCGCCCTTGCCGTCGTTCTTGATGCCGTTGCGGCCGAAGGTGTTCTTGTAGAAGTCCCACGTCGCGCCGACGCCGAAGTCGGCATCGACGGCGGCGGACTGCCGGCTCGAGGTGGACCCGGTGCCCCACGTGTTGTCGGCGTCGGTGAAGAGCGCGCCCGTCGTGCTGGACGTCGAGCCGTTGTTGGCGTCCTCGGTGCGCGCGGACCCGCGGGTGGCGTCGATCATCTGGTAGCTGCCGCCCGACAGCGTGGTCTGGAGCGTCACCGTGCCGAGGTAGAGGCTGTTGCCCGTGCCGGCGTCGTTGATCTCGGTGGCCCAGTGGTCGACGACGGCGCCGGATCGGGCGTCGACGAAGACCACCGTGCCGGCCGGCTCGCCGTGCGCGCCGACGCCGTCGACCTGGGTCTTCCACACCAGCCTGGCAGGGTCGCCCATCGCGTAGACGGCGAGCGTGGGTTTCGACGCGCTGACGGTGAAGTCGACGGTGCGTGCCGCCGTGGCGGCAGCCGTCGCGGGGGCGATCGTGGGGGTCGTCGACGCGACGCGGACCGAGGTCGATGCGGCGTTGACACCCTTCCAGGCCCCCGCACCGTCGGTGTGGACGACGAGGTCGCCACCGACGACCGGCAGGCCCTTGAACGTGCGGTCGAAACGCACGTGCGTCGTGCCGTCCTTGTCGGTGGCGATGCTGCGGGTCTTGAGGCCCTGGTCCTGGTCGAGACCGAAGGCCGCGCCGTGGGCCTTCGCTGCTGCGACTGCCCGGTCGAGGCCGGCGCCGTCGGCGCTGTGCGTGGCTGCCTGCGCGCCGCTCGTGGCGACGGTGGCGAGGGCGACCGCGGCCGTGGCGACCGTCGTCGTGATGAGACTCTTCTTCAAGGCGTACTCCTGGCTACCGAGGTGCCCCCGAGAGCGGTCGGATGACCGTTTCGCCACAGTTGTCCTTCCCAGCCGCCGGCGCCAGACAGCGGCGACATTGTTTGCCGGCACCTGAACAAGATTTGGGCCGCGGCAAAGGCGGCTCCCAGCCAGCTCTCAGGAAGGCGGGCCGCAGACGGGGCCGGACATGGGAGCGGGCGAGGGGCGAGATGCAGGGGGGTCGCAGCTCGTCCCTCGCCCGGTGCGTCGTCCACATCGGGGGGCGGGACTTCGCAGAACGCCAAGGGTCTCAGGGGGGAGGAGACGGCGGGGAGGGTAGGTTCGCACTCCTTGGCGTTTGGTCAATCATCCCCCGGGCGGGCCCCGTCGTCGACGGTTCCGTGAATCCTTGAACAATTCTTTACCTGCCCCGAGGTGGTACGTCTTGGCCGCTCTTTCGCCGACACAACCCGCCGTCAGAGAACCTTTCGCGACGGGGCGCCGCGGACGGCGATCCCTGCGCTCGGAGAGCCGGTGGTCAGGAAAGGACGGTCATCCGGTGCGCGGCTCGCGTCAGCACGACGTAGAGGACGCGGATGCCGCCCGGGGACTCGCGGGCGATCTCCTCGGGGTCGACCACGACCGTCGCGTCGTACTCCAGCCCCTTCGTCGACATGGGGTCGACGACCTGCACCCGGCCGTCGCCCAGCTCGGCGACAGGCGCGACCACGGCTGCGTGGGCCGCCGGGGTGATGACGGCGATGGACCCCTCGACCTGCTGGAGGAGTGACCGGACTGCGGCGGTCACCGAGGTGAGGGCGTCGCTTCCCAGCGTGCCCTCGACCGGCTCGACACCGGTCTCGCGGACCGCCTGCGGGATGTCGGCGTCCGGGACCTCACGGCGCACGACCTCGGCGGCGTAGTCGAAGATCTCCCGGGCGTTGCGGTAGTTGGTGTCCATGTGGAACGCCTGGCGCGCCTGGGACCCGAAGGCCTCCTCACGCGCGGCGGCGGCCTCGACGGGGTCGGGCCACGACGCCTGGGCGGCGTCGCCGACGACGGTCCACGACGCATACCGGCCGCGTCGGCCGATCATCCGCCACTGCATGGGTGAGAGGTCCTGCGCCTCGTCGACGAGGACGTGGGCGTACTCCTCCGGCTTGCCGATGCGGCCGGCCAGGAGCCGGTCGCTCGGGTCGGTGAGCACGAGCGGGGCGCCCGTGTCGCGGGCGGCACTGCGGATCGGCTGGACCTCGGTGACGCCGTACTGGCTGAGGTCCTCGAGCTCCTCGATCTCGTAGAAGCCGCGCTCCTCCTGCGGTGCCTCCTGCACAGGGCCGACGCGAGCGGCGATGTCGTCGATCAGCGCGACGTCGGCCACCGACCACGTGCCCGTCTGGAGCGGGGTGCGGAAGGACGCCGCGAGCTGCTCGACCTCGTCGTCGCGCAGCGTGCCGCGGGCGTGGCGGCGCACGAGCGCGGGGTCGCCGAGCCAGAGCAGCACCTCGCGGGGGTCGACCTGCGGCCACCAGAGCTGCATGAAGGCCTCGACGTCGAGGTGGTCCTCCCACTTGTCGAGGAACTCGTCCTTGGCGTCTCGGTCGCCCGTGATGCCGAGGGATGCCCAAGCGGCCTCACCGAGGGCGGCCTGGGCCGCGCTCGTCGCGGTGTTGCGCTGGTGCTGACGCAGCACCTGGGCGCGGACGCGGTCGAGGTCGCGCGCCTCGAGCCGGACCGGACGCCCCGCGACCATCGCGCGGAACTCGG
Source organism: Terrabacter sp. FW104-15G4B (assembly GCF_058790095.1). NCBI lineage: Bacteria > Bacillati > Actinomycetota > Actinomycetes > Micrococcales > Intrasporangiaceae > Terrabacter > Terrabacter sp. FW104-15G4B. Next base: position 185,275 of record NZ_JBYTCI010000005.1, read on the forward strand.
TCGGCGTCTCGGGCACCCGGCCGCGCGCGGCCGTGCCGAGCAGCGACCGGATGCGGGTGGAGCCCTTGAGGCGGGCCACGGCTGGCGGGTCGAGGCGCTCGGTGTGCACGACGTCGAGCACGTCGCCCAGCGCGCGCAGGATGACGCTCTCCTCGCCGAGCGAGGGCAGGACCCGCTCGATGTAGGCGGTGTAGGCGCCGGAGGGTCCTACGACCAGGATGCCGCCCGACTCGAAGCGCCGGCGGTCGGAGTAGAGCAGGTATGCCGCCCGGTGCAGCGCGACGACCGTCTTGCCGGTGCCGGGGCCGCCCGTGATCTCGGTGACCCCACGGGCACTGGCCCGGATCGCCTCGTCCTGGTGGGCCTGGATGGTGGCGACGATGTCGCGCATCCGCCCGCCGCGGCTGCGGGTGAGGGCAGCCATGAGGGCGCCGTCACCGACGACGACGAGGTCGTCGGGAGCCTCGGGAACCATCAGGTCGTCCTCGACACCGATCACCGTCGTGCCGCGGCTGCGCAGGACGCGGCGTCGCAGGACGCCCATCGGCTGTGTCGGGGTGGCGCGGTAGAACGCCGAGGCGGCCGGGGCCCGCCAGTCGATGACGAGCGGCTCGTAGTCGTCGTCACGGACGCCGAGGCGCCCGATGTAGCGGATCTCCCGGTCCTCGCTGGAGGCGTCGGACGGCGTCCAGTGGCCGCGCCCGTTGGCCTGCCCGTTCCCGCTGCCGTTGCCGGCCGCGACGCCGGAGCGGTCGGCGTCGGCCACCGCGGTGCGCAGCATGGCGTGGTCGATGTCGAGCCGCCCGAACACGAGGCCCTCGTACTGGGTGTCGAGCGCCGTGCGCCGCTTGGCCGCGTGGAACATCAGCGCGTCCCGCTCGAAGAGCGCCGCGCCCTCGGCGTCGCCGACCTCCACCTGCCGCCCGAACTGGCTCCGCGCCAGGCCCTCGGCCTGGACGCTGTCGGCGCGCACGCCGGCCTTCTCCAGCTCCTCGTGCACCCGGTCGACGTGGGCCTGCTCGACGGCGATCTCGCGTGCGAGCTCGTCGGGGATGCTCTTGGTCGTCACCGAGGAGGCGCCGCGTGATCCGGGCGCGCTGGTCCGCTGGGACGATGCGTTCGAAGTACTCACTGACATCCAAGGACTCTGAGGGAACGCCTCGGCGGCGCGGGAACCATCAAGTCTACTGTCACTTCATGCCCACCGAGGTCTGTATCCCTCCAACCGGCGCGCCCCTCGTCGGACGCGTCGTCCGGCTCGACCCGACGATGCCGGCCGACTCCGTGGGTCTCTTCGCCGTTTACTCCGATCCGCAATGCTACGAGCAGGGTTATGCCATGAGTCGGCGGCACGAGTCCTTGGCCGACACCGAGGCGGTGGTGGCGGCCGCGGTCGCGGTCCACCAGGCCGGCCGGACGGCATACACGGTCCGTCTCGTCGCGGACAGCGAACTGGGCGCCGCCGGCACGGTCGTCGGGACCAGCTCGCTCGGCGACGTCGACACCCAGCGTCAGCACGTGCACCTCGGGTGGACGATGTACGGCTCGCGCTGGTGGGGGACCCGCGTCAACCCGGAGTCAAAGCTGCTGCTGCTCGGGCACGCCTTCGAGACGTGCGGCTTCGGGCGGGTCAGGATCCAGACCGACGTCGTGAACGCGCGCTCGCGGGCGGCCATCCTGAAGCTCGGCGCGACCTTCGAGGGGATCACGCGCCGTGACGTCCGCCGCGCCGACGGCTCGTGGCGCGACACAGCCGTGCACTCGATCCTCGTCGACGAGTGGCCCACCGTGCGGGCACGCCTGCTGGCGCGCCTGGGCGAGCCATAGGCTGGCGCCGTGAAGGTCCTCGTCCTCGGCTCCGGCGCCCGTGAACACGCTCTCGTCAAGGCCGTCGCGGCCGATCCCGAGGTCGACGCCGTCATCGCGGCGCCGGGCAACCCGGGCATCGACGCGACCGCCCTCTGCGTCCCCGTCGACATCCTCGACGGGGTGGCGGTTGCCGCGCTCGCCAGCGAGCACGAGGTCGACCTCGTCGTCGTGGGGCCGGAGGCCCCGCTCGTCGCGGGCGTCGGGGACGTATGCCGTCAGGCCGGTTTCGCCGTCTTCGGGCCCTCCGCCGCGGCCGCCCGTCTCGAGGGCAGCAAGTCGTTCGCCAAGGAGGTCATGGCCGCGGCCGACGTGCCGACGGCGCTCGCGCACGTCTGCACGACGCTCGACGAGGTGGGGGCCGCCCTCGACGCGCTCGGTGCCCCGCACGTGGTCAAGGACGACGGGCTCGCGGCGGGCAAGGGCGTCGTCGTGACGGAGTCGCGCGAGGCGGCACTGGAGCACGCGCGCGCCTGCCTGGCCAAGCCCGGGGGGCGGCTCGTCGTGGAGGAGTTCCTCGACGGTCCCGAGGTGTCGGTCTTCTGCATCAGCGACGGCCAGACCGTCGTGGCGCTCTCGCCCGCACAGGACTTCAAGCGCGTCGGTGACGACGACGCAGGCCCCAACACCGGTGGCATGGGCGCGTACTCGCCGCTGGAGTGGGCGCCTGCCGATCTCGCCGACGACGTGGTGCGCCGCGTTGCCCAGCCGACGATCGACGAGATGCGCCGCCGCGGGACGCCCTTCGTCGGCGTGCTCTACGTCGGTCTCGCCCTCACGTCGCGAGGGCCCAGGGTCATCGAGTTCAACGCGCGCTTCGGCGACCCGGACGGGCAGGCCTCGATCGCCCGGCTCGAGACGCCCTTCGCCCAGCTGCTCTTCGCCGCCGCGACGGGAGGCCTCGCCGGGTTCGGGCGGCTGCGCTGGTCCGACGACCATGCCGTGGTCGTCGTCGTCGCGTCCGCCGGCTACCCGGCGTCGCCGCGGGCGGGTGATCCCGTCACCGGCCTCGACGCCGCGGCCGAGGTGCCCGGCGTCGTCGTGCTGCACGCCGGCACCGCTCTCGACGGCGACGGCGCCCTCGTGTCAGCCGGCGGGCGGGTGCTCGACGTCGTCGCAGTGGCGCCCTCGCTCGCCAAGGCCAGGCAGGCGGCATACGACGCCGTCGCGGTGATCGAGCTCGACGGGTCGCACCACCGCACTGACATCGCGCTGCGAGCCGAACGCGGCGACATCACGATCGGAGACCACAGATGAGCGCTCTCGACCTGCCCGGCTACGCCCCCGTCTACTCCGGGAAGGTGCGTGATCTCTACGTGCCCGTGGACGCGGAGGCCGGGGCAGTGCCCGACCGCCTCCTGCTCGTCACCTCGAACCGGCTCTCGGCGTACGACTGGATGATGTCTCCCGAGATCCCGGACAAGGGCGAGGTCCTGACGCGCCTGTCGCTGTGGTGGTTCGACCAGATCTCCGATCTCGTGCCCAACCACGTCCTGTCGACGGATGTGCCCGCCGCCGTGGCGGGGCGCGCCGTCCTCGTGCGCCGGCTCGACATGCTCAAGATCGAGGCCATCGCTCGCGCCTACCTGACCGGCGGGGGGCTCGAGGAGTACCGCGAGAAGGGGTCGGTCTCGGGCGTCGCGCTGCCCGAGGGGCTCGTCGACGGCTCGAAGCTGCCAGAGCCGGTCTTCACCCCGACGACGAAGGCCCCGGTGGGGGAGCACGACGTGCCGATGTCGCCCGACGAGGTCGAGGCGCAGCTCGGTGCCGAGGTCGCGTCCGAGGTGTCCCGCCTGACGCGCGCGATCCTAATGCGCGGCAACGAGATTGCTGCCGAGCGCGGCATCCTCATCGCCGACACCAAGGTGGAGTTCGGGGTCTCGCCGGACGGCAGCGGTGGGCTGGTCCTCGCCGACGAGGTGCTGACTCCGGATTCGTCGCGCTTCTGGCCGGCGGAGACGTGGGAGCCCGGTCGCCTCCAGCCTTCGTACGACAAGCAGTTCGTCCGGGACTGGCTCACCTCGGCCGAGTCCGGCTGGGACCGCAGGAGTGGAGAGGCCCCGCCCGAGCTGCCCGAGCGCGTCGTCGAGCAGACGCGCGCCAAGTACGTCGAGGCCTTCGAGCGGCTCACCGGCGAGACCTTCTGACCGGCTCCCTCAGCTGGCGACCTCGACCTCGAGGTCTGGTCGTCGGTACAGCTCGAGGCACACCACTACAGGACCTTCTATACCTTTCGCGGTCGGTGTCGACGCGGAGGCTCGAGGCCGAGACCTCGCGGTGACGATGGAGCGTTCGAACAGGAGCGGGGGAGCGGTCGAGACGTAGCGGTGGCTGGTCGGCGTCGTCGTGCACACCGTGTGGACGCCGGCGCCCGTCGACTCGTCCGCACCCTCGAGGACCTCCGCCGTCCATCCGGGCTCCTCCTTGACGAGGTTGCAGCGAACGCAGAGTCCCTGGCCGTTGGCGGCGCTGGTCGCACCTCCGGCGGCATGGGGCTCCACGTGGTCGGCATGGGCGATGGGGGCGTCGCACCAGGGGGTGCGGCAGGTGCCGTCGCGGGCGATGACGAAACGGCGCAGCCCGGCTGGGAAGAGCCGCCGTCTGCTGTCCATCGCAACGAGGGTCCCGGTGGCCGGGTGAGTGAAGAGACGTCTCAGCCAGATCTTGGGGCCGCCGTCCTTGCCTCTGCGCTCGTGGCCGTCGCCGGGCGGGTCACTTCCACGGGCCTCGAGGTCGTCCGGTCGGTCAGGTGCCAGGAGGCGCCGCACCCAGCCTGCCGGCACCGGCCCGTAGCCGGGCACGTGGGCGGGGGTCTCGTCACCGGCGATCAGGGCCCGGTCGGTGATGACGACCTGCACCTCGACGGGGACGTCGTCCGCGACGGTCTGGCCGGTGACGAGCTCGACCAGGGTGTCGGCCATCAGCTGGCCCTTGCCCCGCTCGTCACCGTCCGCCTTCCCCGACAGGGCGGCGCGGGTGAGCGCGGCATGCACGGCAACTGCCTGGGCGACGGGGAGCAGGGCCGTGACGAGTGCCATCGCGTCGGGCACGGGTCGGATGGTCACGCGGCGCTCGCCTTCCGCGATGCGGCATCGCTCGATGGCGGCTGCCGCGTCGAGCCGGTCCGCGCAGCCTCGGACCCGCCGCTCGAGCTCGCGGTCGCCCCAGGACCCGACGCCGCCCGGAGCGGTGGGGTCGGTCAGGTCGAGGTGCTCGCCGATGACCTCGGCGTCGACGTGGGTGCGGAGGTCCGGCGTGAGGTGGCTGGTCTGGCGCACGACAAGCTCGGCGCGCCTCTCGTTGAGGATGCCGGCTGACAAGGCCGCCAAGGTGTGCGGAAGGTGGTGCACCAGCGCCATGGACGCGTTCGCGAGCCGGGCCCCACGGGCTGCCGACTCACGCCGTGCCAGACCGACCTGCGCCGACACTCCGGTGCGCGACAGGGTCATGCGGCGCTCGGACCGGGAGGGGCGCCTCCGTCGGCCGGGCTCGTCCCGGATCGGCGGCTCGAGCTCCAAGGAGCGGGCCCGGTCGCGTGCCGTCACCCAACCGCCGAAGTCGCCGGCATTCGAGCATGCTTGAGCCTCCGTGCGCAGCCGCGCGGCAGCCTCCGCCTGGGACTCGACGAAGCGTGCCGTCAGCCGCGCCTGCGCCGCAGCACATGCCGCCTTCGCCCGCTCGAGCCCGTCGATCGCCGAAACGAGGTCGGCGTCATGGAGACCGGCGCCATCAAGACGGGCCACGTCGCACAGCAGCTCGTTGACCATGCCGAGGGCAGCGTCCTGAGCGCCGGCACTCGCCGGGTCGCTCCAGGTCAGCTCCTCGAACATGTGTTCCATTCTAGGGTGATCGTCCCGTCTGTGCAATGGATGATCCACATGGGTTGGCTGATGCCGCAATGGCTTTCGCACCATCGGCGGCTGCTCGCGTGCTGCTTTCGAGGATGGTCCGGCTCGTCCGCACCACGAACTCACGGACCTCCTCGAACCGGCTGGGCTCGTCGTCCGAGCCGTCGGCATACCACCAGTCGCGCGCCCACATGACGAGCTCCGCGTCGTCGGCTCGCCTGGCGGCGACCCGGTCGGCGCGGCCCGCTTGGACAGCTGCTCGCCGTCGACCAGCGCGCAGCAGGCCCGGCACAACGACAGCACGGAGTAGGACTGTGCCCCGACCGCTCGCATGGCGGTTGACCGGGTTGACGGCATACGAGCCGGGTTGTCGAGATGCGGTCGGGCCCTCTGCCCGCGCCCGATAGACTCGGGCCGTCCGTCAGGACGCCACCATCGCCCGTCCAGCGCAGGGAGAAGCACCACTGATGGGAAGCATCGTCGTCGACGTCATGCTCAAGCCCGAGATCCTCGACCCGCAGGGACAGGCCGTCGGCGGCGCCCTGCCGCGGCTGGGGTTCACCGGCTTCACCGACGTCCGTCAGGGCAAGCGCTTCGTGCTCACCGTCGACGGCGACGTCACGGACGAGCACCTCACCGCGGCCCGCGAGGCCGCCGAGACGCTGCTGTCCAACCCGGTGATCGAGGACGTCGTCGCCGTGCACGTGCTCGACGAGCAGCCGCGCGAGTCGGGGGACGACGAGCAGTGAGGATCGGCGTCGTCACGTTCCCCGGCTCCCTCGACGACCGTGACGCGGCACGCGCCGTCCGCGAGTGCGGCGGCGAGGCCGTCACGCTCTGGCACGGCGACGCCGACCTCAAGAGGGTCGACGCGGTGATCCTTCCCGGTGGCTTCTCCTACGGCGACTACCTGCGTTGTGGCGCCATCGCGCGGTTCGCACCCGTCATGGACGCCCTCGTGCCGGCGGCCCAGGGCGGTCTGCCGGTCCTGGGCATCTGCAACGGCTTCCAGGTGCTCACGGAGAGCCACCTGCTGCCGGGCGCCCTCATCCGCAACGACCACCGCAAGTTCAACTGCGTCGACCAGCGCCTCGTCGTCGAGAACGCCTCCACTGCCTGGACCTCCGACTTCGAGGCCGGCCAGGAGATCACCATCGTCCTCAAGAACGGCGAAGGCGGTTTCGTCGCCGACGAGCGCACCCTCGACGAGCTCGAGGGCGAGGGGCGCGTCGTCTCCCGCTACGTTCCCGACGCCGAGGGCCGCAACCCCAACGGCTCCTACCGGCACATCGCCGGCATCACCAACGAGCGCGGCAACGTCGTCGGCCTGATGCCGCACCCCGAGCACGCGGTCGAGCAGGGCTACGGCCCGAGCCTCGACGGCCGCGGCTTCTTCACCTCGATCATCAAGCACACCCTCGAGAGCGCAGCCACCGCATGAGCGACACCCAGACCGCGCCCCAGACCGCCCCCGTGCTCGACACGGTGGGGCACGCCGCGACGACGCCCGACCTCGAGCAGCCGTGGGCCGAGCTCGGCCTCAAGGCCGACGAATACGCCAGGATCCGCGAGATCATCGGGCGCCGGCCGACCATCGCCGAGCTCGCGATGTACTCCGTCATGTGGAGCGAGCACTGCTCCTACAAGTCGAGCAAGATCCACTTCTCCCTGTGGGGCGAGAACACCACCGACGAGATGCGCGAGAAGCTCCTCGTCGGCATCGGCGAGAACGCCGGCGTCGTCGACATCGGCGACGGGTGGGCGGTGACCTTCAAGGTCGAGTCGCACAACCACCCCTCGTACGTCGAGCCCTACCAGGGCGCCGCGACCGGCGTCGGGGGCATCATCCGCGACATCATGTCGATGGGCGCGCGCCCGATCGCCGTCATGGACCCGCTCCGCTTCGGCAACCTGCACCACCCCGACACCCAGCGCGTCCTGCCGGGCGTCGTCGCCGGCGTCGGCGGCTACGGCAACTGCATCGGCCTGCCCAACATCGGCGGCGAAGTCGTCTTCGACGACTGCTACCAGGGCAACCCGCTCGTCAACGCCCTCTGCGTCGGCGCCATGCGCGTCGAGGACATCCACCTCGCCAAGGCGTCCGGCGCCGGCAACAAGGTGATTCTCTTCGGCGCCAAGACGGGCGGCGATGGCATCGGGGGAGTCTCGGTGCTCGCCTCCGAGACCTTCGACGAGGGCGGCCCGACCAAGCGCCCCGCCGTGCAGGTCGGCGACCCCTTCGCCGAGAAGGTGCTCATCGAGTGCTGCCTCGACCTCTACAAGGCAGGCGTCGTCGACGGCATCCAGGACCTCGGCGGTGCAGGACTCTCCTGTGCGACAAGCGAGCTCGCCTCCAACGGCGACGGTGGCATGCAGGTCGAGCTCGACATCGTCCCCCTGCGCGACGCGAGCCTGCAGCCGCAGGAGATCCTCATGTCCGAGTCGCAGGAACGCATGATGGCGATCGTCGAGCCCAAGCACCTCGAGCAGTTCCTGGCCATCACCGAGAGGTGGGACGTCGAGGCCACCGTCATCGGTGAGGTCACCGACGGCGACCACCTCGTCATCACCTGGCACGGCGAGACCATCGTCGACGTGCCGCCGCGCTCGGTCGCGCACGAGGGCCCCACGTACGACCGCCCGCTCGCCCGGCCGGCATACCTCGACGTGCTCAACTCCTCCGGCACGGCAGCGCTCGCCAAGCCGCAGACGGGCGAGGAGATCCGCGCGCAGCTGCTGACGCTCCTCGGGTCGCCCAACCTCTGCGACAAGTCGTGGATCACCGACCAGTACGACCGCTACGTCCTCGGCAACACGGCGCTCGCGCAGCCCGACGACTCGGGCGTCGTGCGCGTCGACGAGGAGACGGGCCGCGGCGTCGCGGTGTCGACCGACTGCAACAGCCGCTTCGCCAAGCTCGACCCGTATGCCGGGGCGCAGCTTGCGCTCGCCGAGGCCTACCGCAACGTCTCCACCGTGGGCGCCGCCCCGCTCGCCGTCACCGACTGCCTCAACTTCGGCTCGCCGGAGGACCCGGGCGTCATGTGGCAGTTCCGCGAGGCGATCCGCGGGATCGCCGAGGGCTGCAGGTTCCTCGGCATCCCGGTCACCGGCGGCAACGTCAGCTTCTACAACCAGACCGGTGACGTCGCCATCCACCCGACCCCCGTCATCGGGGTGCTCGGCGTCATGGACGACGTCTCCAAGCGCTCGAGCTCCGGCTTCAGCAGCGACGACGCGCACGTCTACGTCCTCGGCACCACGCGCGACGAGCTCGACGGGTCCGAGTGGGCGCACGTCATCCACAAGCACCTCGGCGGCCTGCCGCCCAAGGTCGACCTCGCTGCCGAGCAGGCGCTCGGGCGCGTGCTCGTCGAGGCGGCCCGCACGGGTGTCGTCGAGTCGGCCCACGACCTCTCGGAGGGCGGGCTGGCGATCGCCCTCGCCGAGGCGTGCCTCCGTCACGGCGTCGGCGTGACGGTCGACGGCCTCGACGCGATCGGCACGGACGCCGACGGCAACCCGCTCGACCCGTTCACGGCCCTCTTCTCCGAGTCGAGCGCTCGTGCGCTGGTGGCCGTCCCGGCCGGACGGGCAGCCGAGTTCGAGGCCATGCTCGGCGACCTACGGCACGCCCGCATCGGCGTGACCGGGGGTCGCGACCTGGACATCGTCGGCCACTTCGCCGTGTCCGTGGCCGAGATGAAGTCGGCGCACGAGTTCACGATCCCGGCCGTCTTCGGCGGCTGAGGTCACGGCCGCCGGCGTCCCCGCCGGTGCGCCTCGGCCCCGGCGGGGCGCCTCAGCGCCAGCCGAGCTCGGGAGCGACGTGGGTCAGCACGCTCTCCACGACGTGCGCGTTGTAGTCGACCCCGAGCTGGTTCGGGACGGTGAGCAGCAGCGTGTCGGCCGCCGCGATGGCGGTGTCCTCGGCGAGCTCGCGCACGAGCTGGTCGGGCTCACCGGCATACGACCTGCCGAAGCGGGCGAGGCCACCCTCGAGGTGCCCCACTTGGTCGCGGCTGGCGGTCTCCCGGAAGAAGAGCTGCCGGTCGAGGTCGCTGACGAGAGGAAAGATGCTGCGGCTCACGGAGACCCGCGGCTCACGGTCGTGACCGGCAGCGGTCCAGGCGTCACGGAACCGCTGGATCTGCTCGGCCTGCAGCTGGTGGAAGGGCACGCCCGTGTCCTCCGTGAGCAGCGTCGAGCTCATCAGGTTCATCCCCTGCTCGGCGGTCCACTCGGCCGTGGCTCGCGAGCCGGCGCCCCACCAGATGCGGTCGCGCAGGCCCGGCGACTGCGGCTCGATCGGGAGCAGGCCCGGCGGGTTGGGGAACATCGGTCGCGGGTTCGGCTCTGCGAAGCCCTTGCCCTGGATCACCCCGAGGAAGCGTGAGGTGTGCTCGCGGGCCAGGGCGGCGTGGTCGCCGTCTGCAGGCTCGTGGCCGAAGTAGCGGAAGCCGTCGACGACCTGCTCGGGTGACCCACGGCTGATGCCGAGCTGCAGCCTTCCGCCGGCGATGAGGTCGGCAGCGCCGGCGTCCTCGGCCATGTAGAGCGGGTTCTCGTAGCGCATGTCGATGACGCCCGTGCCGATCTCGATGCGGGACGTCCTCGCGCCGACTGCCGCGAGCAGTGGGAAGGGCGAGGCGAGCTGGCGCGCGAAGTGGTGCACGCGGAAGTAGGCGCCGTCGGCGCCGAGCTCCTCGGCCGCGATGGCGAGGTCGATCGACTGCAGCAGCGCGTCGGAGGCCGAGCGCGTCTGCGAGTGCGGCGACGGAGTCCAGTGCCCGAACGAGAGAAACCCGATGTTCTTCACGCCCGTGCAACAACCGTCGGGGCGTGATCCTTCCGGCTCAGCGGGCGCGCCACTGGCCGGCTTCGGGTGGTTGCGGACTCGGCGTACCGGTCTCGCCGAACGGCCTGGCCCCGGCCAGCAGCCGCGTCAGCGATGCCCCTTCGCGAAGCCCGGTCGGCAGATTGGCGCGTGCCACGTCGCGCCTCAGCGCCTCCGCCGGGAGCGGCGCCGCGCTGGCGAGCAGCACCGAGTTGCCGAAGCGCCGGCCCTTGAGCACCTCGTGCGTTGCGATGAGAGCGACGTGCGGGAGCGACGTGGCCACCGTGGCGACGACCCGTGCCACCCAACGCATCCCGGGCTCGTCGGCGAGGTTCCAGAGCGCGAGTCCGGTCGGCTTGAGCACCCGTGCGACCTGGTGGGCGTATGCCGTTCCGACCAGCTCCGCGGGCACGCGCCCTCCCGCGTAGGCGTCCGTCACGACCACGTCGGCCGAGTCGTCCTTGAGCGCGCGCACTCCGGTCAGGCCGTCGACGGGACGCACGCGGATCCGGTGTCGCCGGGGGAGTGGGATCTCTCGTCGGACGATTTCGGTGAGGGCCTCGTCCGGCTCGAGGACGATCTGTGGCGAACCCGGTCGGGTGGCCTCGATCCAGCGCGGGAGGGTCAGCCCGGCGCCGCCGACGTGCGTGACGCCCAGCGGGCCAGGCGGCAGGGCGTCGATGGCAAGGGCGAGGTGCTGGACGTACTCGAAGACGAGCAACGTCGGGTCGTCCGGCTGCACGTGCGACTGGGGGGAGCCGTCCATGTGGACCGTGACGCCACCACGTTCGTCCCACTCGAGCGAGACATGCTGCGCTGCAGGGGAATCGGAGCTCACGTGAGGTCCAGGACGAGCGTGCGCTCCTCGCCGCAGCGGGCGAACCCGATGCGCCGCAGGATCGGTGCCGACGTGTCCACGACGCCGTGGGTGAGTGCCAGCGTGGCACCTGCAGATCGGGCAGCCGCCAACCGGGCTGCCAGGACGGCGCGGTAGGCGCCACGACCACGGAAGGAGCCGTGGGTGCTGCCACCCCAGAGACGGCATACGTCCTCGGCGAGGGTGTACCCACCCGTGCCCGCGGGGCGACCGTCGACGTAGGCGACCCAGCGGCCGCTCGTGCCGTCGGCGAGGCCTCTCTCCACCCCGACCAACCCTGCAGCGACCTGCTCGGGGGTCGGCTCCTCACCGCCGAACGCGTCGTTGCCGATGACGATCGCCTCGCGCACCGCCTGCTCGTCGGTCACCCGGCGCACGTCGACGTCGTCGGGCGCGGCGAGGTCGGGCACGCCGTCGGCGATGGGGAGGGCGAGGACGTCCATGCGGTCCACGACCTGCCCCCCGCGGTGCGTGAGCTCTGGCTCGAGACCCGCCGGCCGCGTGAACTCGGACAGCCGCCACCACAGGCGATCCCGGCCCCACCGGCGCGCGACCGCCGTGATCTCGTCGACGAGCTCGACGGCGTCACGCCCGGAGCCGAAGACGCGAGCCGACGTGGGGCTGATGAAGTAGTCGGGGTAGGCGACCACGAGGTACTCGTCGTTCTGCACGTGCGGTGCCCCCTCCGGCACCCAGGTCCACGCGTTCGAGGCGGCGAGCACGGTCTCTGCGTCCCAGGTCGTCGTCACCCCGACAGGCTACGGTCGGGGACATGCGATTCGGTCTGACCATCCTGCCGGAGCACGCGTGGTCCGTGGCCGGGCCGATGTGGCGTGAGGCCGAGCAGCTCGGCTTCGACCACGCCTGGACCTTCGACCACGTCACGTGGGGCGGCCTGCCCGACTCGCCGTGGTTCGGTGCTGTGCCGACCCTCGCAGCCGTAGCCGCCGTCACCGAACGCATCGGGCTCGGCACCTTCGTGTCCTCGCCCAACAACCACCATCCCGTGCAGTTCGTGCGCGAGGTGCTCGCGCTCGACGACATCTCGGGTGGCCGCCTCCTGCTCGGCCTCGGCACCGGCGGCGACCTCGACGCGGGCATCATGGGCGAGGACCTGCCGCTGCGCGAACGCGTCGCCCGGTTCCACGAGTTCACCGGGCTGCTCGACCGGCTCCTCCGCGAGGACCACGTGACGGCGAACGGGCGCTTCTACTCCGCCCGGGACGTGCGCACCCTGCCCGGCCCGGTCCGCGGCGGCGACGCCGGCAACCGGGTGCCCATGATCGTCGCGGCCAACGGCCCGAAGTCGGTCCGTCTCGCCGTCGAGCGCGGCGACGGGTGGCTGACCTACGGCGGGGCCGCCGAGACGGACGCGCAGTGGTGGGACCTCGTGGCGGGTCTCAGCCGGCGCGTCGACGACGCCCTGGAGGTGGCCGGCGCCCCCGAGGGCTTCCGCCGCTACCTCAACCTCGACTCGGCCCCGACCTTCTCCCTCACGAGCGCGGGCGCCTTCGAGGAGGCTGTCGGACGTGCTGCTGAGCTCGGCTTCACCGACGTGATCACCCACTGGCCGCGTGACACCGAGCCGTTCCGCGGCACACGCGACGTCCTGGACGAGGTCGCGGGCGACGTCATCCCCCGGCTGCGCTGAGCCGTCCCGGGCCGTCCACTGGGCCGTCGGTGGTGCTGGGTAACCTCGGGGGTATGCCGCCACGCCGACGCACCCCGGTCGCCGAGGGGCACGCCGCGCTCGAGGCCTGCCGTGCCGCTGGTTACGCCGCGGACCGGCGCACGATGGCGACGGCCGTGCGCTACACGCTGGAGGAGCTCGCCACCACGTCACCCGGACGCACCGTCGAGGTCCGCGTACCGCCGCACGGGGCCGTGCAGTGCATCGAGGGGCCGGTCCACTCGCGCGGCACGCCGCCGAACGTCATCGAGACGGACGCCGGCACCTGGTTGCGCCTCGCCGTGGGCGACCTGACCTGGGAGTCCGCCCTGTCCGGCGCCAGGGTGCGGGCGAGCGGTCAGCGCGCTCACCTCGACGGACTGCTGCCGCTGACCTCACTTAGGCTGGAGTCGTGAGCCAGCCCCTGCCGCCTACCCGCCAGCAGCCTCCCCGGCTCCCCAACTTCAAGCGCTTCCTCATCACGGGTGCCGTCATCGGTTTCATCGTGGGCGCCGTCATCGCCGTCGTGGGTGAGCCGATGCAGGGCTACGCGGCCAGCACCGGCCTGCTCTACGTCGGTGCCTTCGGCGCCCTCGTCGGCACCGGCCTGGCTGGGGTGCTCGCCATCCTGCTCGACCGCTCGGGCCGCGACCGCGCGTGACCTCGGGCCCCGCTCGCTCCGGTCCGCTCGGCGGCGTCCGGGTCGTCGAGCTGGCCGGCATCGGGCCGTCGCCGTTCGCGGCCATGCTGCTGGCCGACCTCGGGGCCGACGTCATCCGGATCGACCGTCCCGGCGAGCCGAGGCTTCCCGTGCCGCTGCCTCCGGAGCTGGACCTGTTGCGACGAGGCCGTCCGTCGGTGTCGCTCGACCTCAAGCACCCCGACGGCCTCGCGTGCGCGCTGGCCCTCGTCGAGCGCGCCGACGTCCTCGTCGAGGGCTACCGCCCGGGCGTGGCCGAGCGGCTCGGCCTCGGGCCCGACGAGTGCCTGTCCCGCAACCCGGGTCTCGTCTACGGCCGGATGACCGGCTGGGGGCAGGACGGGCCCCTCGCGCAGACAGCCGGGCACGACATCGGCTACACGGCCGTCACCGGAGCCCTGCACGCCATCGGCCGCGCCGGCGGACCGCCGCAGGTGCCGGTCAACCTCGTCGGCGACTTCGGCGGTGGCGCCCTCTACCTCGTCGTCGGGGTCCTCGCGGCGCTCCTCGAGACCCGCGCGAGCGGCCGCGGCCAGGTCGTCGACGCCGCCATCGTGGACGGCACCGCCCACCTCTCCTCGCTCGTCGTCGGGCTCGTGTCGGCCGGTCTCTGGTCCGACCACCGGGGCACGAACCTTCTCGACACCGGAGCGCCCTTCTACGACGTCTACGAGACCAGTGACGGTGGGTGGCTGGCGGTCGGGCCGCTCGAGCCAGCCTTCTGGGCCGAGCTGTTGCAGCTGCTGGACCTCACCGACACGGCGCCCGACCGCCTCGACCCCACACAGTGGCCGGCCCTGCACGACGTGCTCGCCGACACCTTCCGCACCCGTACGCGTGACGAGTGGGCGGCCGTGTTCGAGGGCACCGACGCCTGCGTCCAGCCCGTGCTCAGCTATGCCGAGGCGCCCGACCACCCGCACCTTGCCGCCCGCGGCACGTACGTCGAGCACCACGGCGTCGTCCAGCCGGCCCCGGCGCCCCGCTTCTCACGCACTCCCGCGACCCTTGGCCAGCCGCCTTCCGCGCCCGGTACGGGCTCCCGAGCGGCCCTCGCCGCATGGGGCATCGCCGACGTGGACGCCTTGCTCGCCTCGGGCGCGGCATCGGAGCCGCTGGACCTGCGATGAGGCTCTTCGTCGCCGTCATGCCGCCCGACGAGGTCCTGGACGACCTCGAGGAGCACGTCGAGCCACGCCGCGAGGCCGGGCCCGAGATCCGGTGGACCGACCGCCACCAGTGGCACCTCACCCTGGCCTTCCTCGGCGCGGTGCCGGACGCGCGCCTCGACGAGCTCACCGAGGCACTCGCCCGCTCCGCCGCAAAGCGCAACCCGCTCGTGCTGCGGCTCTCGGGCGCCGGCGCCTTCCCGAACCCGTATGCCGCCAGGGTGCTCTGGGCGGGGGTCGAGCAGGTACGCGGTGACCTCGCGGCGGTAGCGGGCGGCATACGCAATGCGTCGACGTCGGCGGGGGCGTCGCCCGACGGCACGCGCTTCCACCCGCACCTCACGCTCGGCCGCTTCCACCGCCCCACGGAGGCAACGCGCTGGATCCGCGCCCTCGATGCCTGGGAGGGGCCGGCCTGGCGCGTCGAGGGCCTCGCGCTCGTCGAGTCGCACCTGGGACAGGGGCGGGGACGCCGGCCGCGCTACGAGGTGCTGGCCGAGCTGCCGCTGCGGGGCGAGCGGCAGACCGGCTGACCTCCGGCGTGTGGGAGACTTGCGGCGTGGCACGTGGCGACGGTCGTTTGAACCATGACCTCATCCCCGGCGAGAAGGGCCCGCAGGACGCCTGCGGGGTCTTCGGCGTCTGGGCTCCCGGAGAGGACGTCGCGAAGCTCACCTACTTCGGGCTCTACGCGCTCCAGCACCGCGGGCAGGAGTCGGCCGGCATCGCGACCGGTGACGGCGAGAAGATCCTCGTCTACAAGGACATGGGCCTGGTGTCCCAGGTCTTCGACGAGACCGCGCTCAGCTCCCTGCGGGGCCACATCGCGATCGGCCACACCCGCTACTCCACGACCGGCGGCTCGACCTGGGAGAACGCCCAGCCGACCCTCGGCGGCGCCGGCCGCAGCACCTTGGCCCTCGCCCACAACGGCAACCTGATCAACACCGTCGAGCTGAAGGCTCTCGTCGACGAGCACTTCGGCGGCGCCCGGATCACCGGCGAGCTGGCGCGCGGCAACACGTCGGACACCGCGCTCGTCACGACGCTGCTCGCGGCCGACGAGGACCGCACTCCCGAACAGGCCGCCCTCGAGCTGCTGCCCAAGCTCCGTGGCGCGTTCTCGTTCGTCTTCATGGACGAGACGACGTTGTATGCCGCCCGCGACCCGTGGGGTGTGCGCCCCCTCGCGCTGGGCCGCCTCGAGCGAGGCTGGGTCGTCGCGTCCGAGACCGCGGCCCTGCAGACCATCGGCGCCGCCGTGATCCGCGAGGTCGAGCCGGGCGAGCTGCTCGTCATCGACGAGGACGGCCTGCGCTCGCACAAGTTCGCCGAGCCGCAGCCGAAGGGCTGCGTCTTCGAGTACGTCTACCTCGCCCGTCCCGACGCCGTCATCCGTGGCCGAGTCGTGCACGAGGCCCGCGTCGAGATGGGGCGCGCCCTGGCGCGTGAGCACCCCGTCGATGCTGACCTGGTCATCGGCGTGCCAGAGTCGGGGGTTCCTGCGGCTGTTGGGTACTCGCAGGAGTCGGGCATCCCGTTCGGGCAGGGCTTCGTCAAGAACGCCTACGTCGGGCGCACCTTCATCCAGCCGTCGCAGACCCTCCGCCAACTCGGCATCCGGCTCAAGCTGAACCCGCTCGAGCACACGATCCGCGGCAAGCGCCTCGTCGTCGTCGACGACACGATCGTGCGCGGCAACACCCAGCGGGCGCAGATCCGGATGCTGCGCGAGGCGGGCGCGGCCGAGATCCACGTGCGCATCTCGGCGCCGCCGGTGCAGTGGCCCTGCTTCTACGGCATCGACTTCGCCACCCGCGCCGAGCTCATCGCGACCGGCCTCGGGGTCGAGGAGATCCGCGCGTCGATCGGCGCCGACTCGCTCGGCTACATCTCCGAGGAGGGCATGATCCGCGCGACCAACCAGCCCGCCGACGAGCTCTGCTGCGCGTGCTTCACCGGCCGCTACCCGATCGAGCTGCCGGAGGACGGCCGCATCGGCAAGCACGTCCTCGAGACCCTGCCGATGACCGTGCGCACCGGCCACGACCGCTCCGTCGACGTCGAGGGCGTCAGCCTCGGGGTCGGCCTCGGCGGGGAGAACGCCCTCCAGCACCCGTAGGCGCACCCGCACCGCCGCGCCACTCGAGGTGATCCGTCGCGATGGAGTCGGCGAGACACCTCGAACCGGGGAGGGAGGGGGTGGCGG